>DATLUO010000176.1 GCA_035533075.1 Pirellulales bacterium
ACGCGCGTTGAGGGACGACGGCCGCCCGCACGTCTACACAAACAGTTCGTCGTCACGTTTGCGCGTCTACTCGCTTTCGCTGGATCGACTATCTTATCGTAAAAGTGTAACCAAGTCGCGCGCGTGGAGGGCCGTGGGTCGCCCATCGGCTCCGCCGGCCGCGCTCAGCGGGAATTGCTGAGTCCCGAGCAAGCGCGGGGCGAGGCACACCGCGTCGACGGTCGCAGCGACATCTTCAGCCTGGGTGTCGTGTTCTACCAATTATTGACCGGACGCAGGCCGTTTCGCGCGGAGAACAGCCAGGGCCTCCGCGAGCAAATCATCCGCCTGGAGCCCAAGCCGCCTCGTCAAATCAACGACGACGTTCCCAAAGAGCTGGAACGGATCTGCCTTCGCGCGTTGGCCAAGCGGGCTAGCGACCGCTACACCACGGCCAAAGACCTGGCTGACGACTTAGGGCACTTTCTGGCCCTCTCGCCCCAAACGGCGCTGACGTACGATCGGGGCGACTTGCCCGCCAGCGCCGCCGCCGTGCTCGACCGCACCTCCACCAAAGTGGGCCCGCTGGCGTCCACGCCGCCCTCGGTGAGCCAGCCGATGCGGGTCGTCCCCAAAGGGCTTCGCTCGTTCGATGCGCACGACGCCGATTTCTTCCTCGATCTGCTTCCCGGCCCGCGCGACCGGAATGGGTTGCCCGGAAGTATCCGCTTCTGGAAAGACCGCATCGAAGACGCCGATGCCGAAAACTCATTTGCGGTCGGCTTGATCTACGGCCCGTCTGGCTGCGGCAAGTCGTCGTTGGTCAAGGCGGGGCTGCTGCCCCGCCTATCGGACGGCATCGCGCGGATTTACGTGGAGGCGGCGCCCGACGAGACCGAGGCGAGACTGTTGAGCGCGCTGCAAAAAAAGTTTCCCATTCTTTCCTCCTGCGCGAATCTGAAACTGGCGATTGCGGCTTTGCGGCGCGGCCAATGCGTTCCCGCCGGCCAAAAAGTGCTGCTGATCCTCGATCAGTTTGAGCAATGGCTGCACGCCGAGAATGACGCCGGCGAACTCGTGCCCGCCCTGCGACAATGCGACGGCGCTCACGTGCAGTGTCTGGTGCTCGTGCGGGACGACTTCTACGTCGCCGTAAACCGTTTTTTCCAACAGTTGGAAATTCCGATCGCGGAAGGCCACAACTACGCCTTGGTTGATCTGTTCGACCTGGACCACGCGGCCAAGGTCCTCGCGGCCTTCGGACGGGCGTACGGCAAGCTACCCCTCGACGGCAAACTCACCGCGCCACAGCAAGCCTTCCTGCGCAAAGCGGTCGGCGGTCTGGCGGAGGAAGGAAAGGTGATCAGCATTCGGCTGGCGCTATTTGCCGAGATGATGAAAGGACGGCCGTGGAGTCCAGAGAGCTTGCGCGACGTGGGCGGTACTCAAGGCGTCGGCCTGACGTTCCTGGAGGAGACGTTCAGCGTCAAGAGCGCGCCGCCGACGCACCGAGTACACGAGCAAGCCGCACGAGCGGTGTTGCAGGCACTTTTGCCGCACTCGGGGACCGACATCAAGGGACAAATGCAGCATTACGACAAGCTGTTGGAGGTCTCTGGTTACGCGGGCCGGCCGGAGGCGTTTCGGGCGTTGCTCGACGTGCTGGTGAAAGACGTTCGATTGATCGCGCCGGCGGAACGGGAAAGCAGCGGGGAGACGAGCGCCGCCGCCACGGATTCTTCGGGCGCCAAGTACTACCAGTTGACGCACGACTTCCTGGTGCCTGCGCTGCGCGATTGGCTGACGCGCAGGAAAAAAGAGACCCGCCGCGGGCGCGCGGAACTTTGCCTCGCCGAGCGAACAGAGATCTGGAATGCCCGGAAAGAGGTCCGACATCTCCCATCGCTCTGGGAGTATTTCACGATCCGTCTCCTCACGCGTAAAAAGACTTGGACGGGGCCCCAGCGGCGCTTGATCGCGGCCGCGACTCGACATTACCTGTTTGTCGGGACGGCTGCGGCCGTGCTGGCTGCGATCGCGCTGGCGGGCGGTTGGCAAGCGTGGCAGTGGAACCTCGACCAACAACAATCGCTCCAGGCCAGAGCACTTCTGGAGCGTGTGCTTGGCGCCGAGACTTCGCAAGTGCCTGAATTGCTCGTCGAGCTTGAGCCGTTTCGCAACCGCGTCACCTCCGATCTGCAAACGATCGTCGCCACCGCGTCGCCGGCCAGCAAGCAACGCTTGCACGCGAGCCTGGCGCTGCTGTCGAGCGATCCCGCCCAGGCCGCCTTGCTCCAGGAGCGATTGCTTCGTTCTTCGCCTCAGGAGGTCATGGTCATTGGAAGCGCTCTGGGCAAGCCGGCCAGCGAGTTCTTCTGGCAAGCCCTGGAAGGCGACCGCGATTCAGCCGACGAACGGTTTCGCGCAGCGGCCGCGCTGGCCCACCTCGCCGGTAACGACGCGCGGTGGACCAAGATGGCTTCATTCGTAACCGACAACCTGACCAGGCAAGACGCGCTGTTTCTGAACGGCTGGATTGACGCACTGCGGCCCGCCGGCGGAAAACTGGTCGAACCGTTGTGCGCGGTGTTTAGCGACACGAACCGCAGCTCTTTGGAGCGGACCCACGCGGCCCTCGCGTTGGCGGAGTTTGCCGCCGACGATCTGCCGAACCTGACGCAGTTGCTCGTCGAGGCCGACGCGGCGCAGTTCGCGGCGATTCTCCCAAAGCTTGAGCAACACCGTGAGGAAGCGATCCAACTGTTGAAGCCGATGGCTACGATGCCGCCCCAGGCCGTGCAGAAGCCCTTCCGCTCCGAGGTGCAGAAAGACGCCGCCGCAGCCAGACAGGCGAACGCCGCGATTGCCGTGGCCCTTTTGGACCGGGCCGATGGCCTTTGGCCCCTCCTTGGATACGAAGCCGATCACCGCTTGCGGACCTATCTCATCCACCGTATGGGACCGCTCGGTGTTGATGCGCGTCAGCTCGTGGAACGATTGGGTGTCGAGCCTGATTCGTCTGCGCGGCTCGCTTTGCTGCTGGCGATGAGTCGCCTTGCTCCTGACTCGCTGGCGGCCGGGCCGCGAACGACGGTGATCGAGACGGCCGCGGCACTTTACGAGGGCGATCCCGATCCGGGCGTTCACGCCGCCGCCGATTTCCTCTCGCGCCGCTGGAACGACGTCGATCGCCTCGGCGACTTGACCGCAAACCACGCTGACCCGCCGCAATCCTCCAAGCCCGCTTGGTACGTCGATCATCACGGCCACACGATGGTGGTGATACCGGGGCCCGTCACGTTCGAGATGGGCCCGCAGCCGGATGAGAGCGGGCACTACGAGCACAATGAAAAGCTGCACCTCGAACGGATTGGACGCCGCTTCGCAGTCGCATCCAAGGAGGTCGCCGTCGAGCAGTTTTTGCGCTATGATCCGAACCACCAGTGGGACGTCAATTACACCGTCAAGCCTTACGGCCCCGTCAACAACGCGAGTTGGTACGACGCGGCTAAGTACTGCCGCTGGCTGAGCGAACAAGAAGGCATTCCTGAGGACGAGATGTGCTACCCGCCGTTGCCGGAAATCAAGCCCGGCATGCGTCTCGCGGAAGGCCACGTGAGCCGCGCTGGCTACCGCCTTCCCACCGAGGCCGAATGGGAATACGTCTGTCGAGCAGGCGCCGCCACGTGCCGCTTCTTCGGAGAGTCGGAGGAATTGTTGAACGAGTACGCTTGGACTTTCCCCAACTCTCAGTTCCGTGGCCCCGATCGAATCGACTCGCGGTATCGCGCCCGCCCTGTCGGCATCCTCATGCCAAACGATTTGGGAATGTTCGACATTCTTGGCAACGTCTGGGAATGGTGCCAGGAGAGCTATCATGACTATATTGTTTACGACGATGGCCGACCGACCGACGACATGGAAGACCTGGCGGTGCTCGGCGAGGGCCAACAGGCGCGTGTCATGCGAGGGGGTTCGTTCCTTTACCAACCCAGGGATGCGAAGGCGGCTTACCGCGATTACCATCGGCCCGAGAGGCAGGCGCCCTACCTGGGTTTCCGCGTAGCGAGGACAATAAGACCGTAAATGAAGTATATGAACCGGCCGCAAGTGAATCGCGCATGAGGGCGCCGGTAAAAAAGAGGCATCGCGGAATTCACAAGAATTCCGGCGATCGGTCGTTTTTGTGCAACCCACTTTTGACATCTCTGTGAAAGGACCCTTCTATGGCTTCTCCGTTGTCACCCATTCAGATTCAGCATCTGCATCTTGCCGGCACGGTGTCCATTCCTCGGCACTTCCCCGAGCTGGGCCGAATCTGGTATTTACCGGAAGGCGCTGAGGACGACGATGAGAATCGCAAGACGCCGGTACTACGTGTAGAGCACGCACTGACCCACACTGCGAGTGTCACGCGCACCTGCTTGCTTGAGGAGGTGCGGGCGGTTTTCGTCCCCAAGAAGCCTTCCAAGGTCGATCTTAAGAAGGGTCGCTTCCTCTTGGGAGCGGAAATCGCAAATGCCTGGCCGCACCTCAAAAAGGACGCAGACGGCGCGGTGCTCGGCATCGTCCACGTCTTTGAAACGGCACGCACGCACACGGAAGTATCCATGGGCCTGACGGCAATTCAAAGCGTCGAATTTTCGCCCCCACAGGGCAAGCTTTGGTGTGAGTAAACGGGAGCGTGGCGGATGACCCACCCCACAGTCGACGTGATCGTGCTCAGCCGCGACGCCGGGCCGTTGCCGCCGGACCTTGAGTCCGCGCTACGGCGCCAGCAAGGGGTGCGCCTGATCGTCCACCGCGTCATCGGAGCGGCGGCGCCGACGGAGGCGAACCGCTGGCAAACGATCGCCCGCGCCAGAAACAACGGAAAATCAGCCGGCACTTCACCTTGGGTGATGTTCTTGGACGATGACGTGGTGCCCGACGCGTACTGCGTGCGCCGGCTACTTGAGGGCCTCCAGGCCCGCCCGGCCTATGGCGCGTTGGCGGCCGACTATCTGGGAGAATCAGGCGGCAACGTGCGCGGCCACGTTGGCATGGGCGCGACGCTTTTCCGCCGCGGCGTGCTGGCGCGGCTGCGCTTCCGCTGGCGCGCCGATCGTTGCGAATGTCAATGTTGTTGCGACGACTTGCGTGCCATGGGCATTGGCATCGCCTATTTGCCGGCGGCCAGAGCGCGGCACCTCGCGGCGCCTGGCAAACATTCTGCGGCGGGCATCGCACCTGCCGAAGAGCAACGGGTCGAACTGCACAAGCAAGAGGCGGGCTCAGTGTCTCTCGAGCGGCCCGAGCCATCGGCCGGCGACGCGCCTGCTGCGGGACACACGACTACCGCGGCGCCCCGCATACTCGCCGCGTTCGACCGCGCCCATTACGGTCTATTCCGCGGCCAGTTTCTCGGCTCGTTACGTGCTCGCGGCAATCATGAGCAGGTCACCGCGGTTGCCTACGGCCTGGATCCCGGCGAGCTGCACGTGTTGGCGTCGCAGCCGAACGTCGAGGTCTGTCCGATCGCGGCCAACGGCGTCGTGCCGGCCGTGCGGCGGCTCCACGATTTTCAGACCGTTTTGGAGCGGTTGCCGCGCGAAACTCCGGTTGCCTATTGGGACGCGGGCGACGTGGTCTTCCAGGACTCGCTGGCCCTGCTTTGGCAAGAAGTCGCGGCGCATCCGGATAAACTGCTTGCCGTGCGCGAGCCGCAGGGCCATCCGCGGAACCCGGTCGTCGCGGCTTGGACGCTTTCGATCCGCGACGCCCAAGCCCGCCGCCGCGCCTTTGACCTGCTTTCCACCAGGCCGTTTCTGAACTCCGGATTCGCGGCGGGCACGGCGGCGACCTTGCTGCGCTATCTGCGCGGGGCCGAGCGGCTGCGCGCTGGCCGCGAATTGGCCGGATCGGCCGATTGGGGCGACCAGACCGCATTGAACCTTTTTTGCCACCTGAATCCCCAAAGCTGGCGCGAAACTGAAGAGGGATGGAATTATTGCCTCTGCGGGCGACGGCGCGGCGAAGTCGCCCTCCACGACGACGGACGCTTCTTCAGTCGTCGCGGCACGTCCGTGCGCGTCGTTCACGGCAATGCGCACTCGATGGCCCAATACCTGCTTGCGCCTCAACTTCTCGGGCCACGCGAGTCGAGTACGGAGAAACAGCATGAACGCCCCATTTCAGGAGTGCCACAAGCCTCCCTGGCCGGCACCTCGGTGGAGCAGTGGTTATCGCTCTTTCGCGACGACGTGCCACGCGGGCTGCCGGACGGATGGGAGCGTTGCCGCGCCGTTTGGGAAGCCCATCGCCGATTGGCCCGTGAGTGCCTCAACTCCTTGCCCCGTTATCCGGAACAGTTTGACGGTCGCGGCATCGTGATCTGCGCCGGCGGCATTCGCTACTTTGTCTGCGCCTATGTCGCGGCCAAGATGCTCCGCCACCTCGGCTGCTCGTTGCCCATCCAGTTCTGGCACCTGGCCGATGAGATCGACGATGAGATGCGATCGCTGGTGGCGCCGCTCGGCGTGGCCTGCATTGATGCCGACGCCCTTAACCGGCGGCGCAGCCGACCTTACCGCATCCTGAAAGGGTGGGAGCTGAAATCTTTTGCCATCTTGCAATCTCCCTACCGGGAGGTGTTACTGCTCGACGCCGACAATGTACCGGTCGTCGACCCCAGCTTTTTGCTGGAGACTCGCGAGTTTCGCGAGCGCGGCGCGATCTTCTGGCCCGACGACGTGTTCCCGTTTGCGCCGAATTCGCCGGTCTGGGAAATCTTCGAGGTGCCGCCGCGCCATGAGCCGCAGTTCGAGAGCGGTCAATTGGTGATTGATAAGCGGCGCACCTGGCGGGCGCTGAACCTGGCCATGCACTACAACGAGCACTCTGACTTTTACTACCGCCACGTTCACGGCGACAAGGAAACGTTCCACCTCGCGTTCCTGCGAACCAACACGCCGTTCGCGATGCCTTCGAGGCCGGTCCACGGGCTGGCGATTCACGGTGTGCGTACCGCCTTCTGCCAGCATGATTTTGCCGGGCGGCGCGTATTTCAGCATCGCATCGGCGACAAGTGGCGCTTGGACGGCAAGAACCGCCACCTCGCCGACTTCTGGTTCGAGGATCTTTGCCGCTATTTTATCGACGAGCTTGCCGCGCGCTGGTCCGGGCGGCGCTCTGGTCGCCGCCGACTCGCGAGCACCGGCGCTGATCGCGGCCATACGATTGGTAATGCTCAGTTACCTTGAAAAACTCACGGCCCGTGCCGCTGTCGGCGGAGTCTGTGGAGGGAAGGGGGGTGACCAAGGAGAACGCCGAGCGGCTGCTCCTGGACCGGACACAGCGCCGGACTTCCAGGTTGCGCGGGCTGCTGGGTGTATGACAAGCGGCGACGTGCGGTGTAACAGTTTAGTTCCCTGACCGTGGCTTCGCGGCGGTGGGCAGCCCCTGGCCGCCCGGCAGAACCCGCCGTCCCCAGAAAACTGGGCTTGGGCGACTTCGCCCGGACAGGCTACGTTAGCGGCACCCGAGGAATGGATGCCCGATGAAGTTCTGCTTCTATCCAAAGCACGAGTACGCCTGTCGCAACGTAAGTCACGGCCCGCATGTGGGTGGAGCCTCGCTCGGTACGCTCGTCTTGGCCGCCAGTGATCACGACGATCACTTTAAAATGGTCTATGGCCAGTTGGATTTCGAGCGTGCGCGGAACACGGAGCTCGTCGCGGAAAACGAGCAACTCCGAAAGGAACGTGACCAACTCCGCCTGGAACTGAAGCTCGAAAGGCAAAATAAATTTGCCTGTGGCCACGATGACAAAAGCGAAGGCCAAAACGCGGACGCCCGTCAGACTGCCGCAACCCCCGATGCCAAGTCGGCACGCAAGCGCGGGGCGCCGGTCGGGCATCCGGGCTGGTTCCGCCCGACACCCACCGTCTACGATCAACTCGTTCTCGTCCCTCCGCCCGAGGCCTGCCCGCACTGCCAAGGCGCGGTGCGGCTTTATGAAAACGCCGCCCCACACGATCACTTCCAAGAAGACATCGTGGACCATCGACACCAGACGACGTGCTTCCGTCACGCGAGCGGACGTTGCCTTGGCTGCCGCCGGTTTGTCCAACAAGCCGGCCCCGGCGAAGTTCTGGGCAGCCGCATCGGGCCGCGCATGCGGGCCTTGGCCATCTATCTGAGAAATGACATTGGCATCAGCTACCGCAAGGTTCCGCAGGCGCTCGAGGAAATGTTGGGGTTTTCCTTCGTGCCGGCTTCGCTGATCGCTTTCGAAAAAGTGCTGGCCGAGCTGGTAGAACCCATCTCGGAAGACATTGCTAAAAAGATCGGCAGGCCCGGCTTCTACGGCATCACGGCGAGTGGCTGGTGTTCGTGGACGATCCGCGCGTTCCTCCGACGAACAACTTGGCTGAGCGGAAACTGCGGCCGTTGGTGGTGCTGCGCAAGATCACGTTCGGCCATCGCCAGGAGGCGGGCGGCAAGCGGATGGCCAAGATCATGACGGTCAAAGAGACGGCGAAAGCGCACGGGCACAAGGCCAGCGACTATTTCTACTATCTGCAGACGCATTCCGCGGAGCAGTCTTTACGGCGACTTTACAGCGGCCCTTGGTAAAGCTTCGCCGAACCGGTACGCGGGCCCCGTACACCAACCCGAAGCGCCAGCGAGGAACGTGAAAAGGCGGCAAAACCTCGCTTGCGCTTCGGGTTAGTGTGAAAATGGGAACGGGTTCGGCGAAGCTTGACGGCCCTTGAGGGCTCAGTGTGGCATTGGGCGCGGCGATTGAAAAGAAGTCGCCGCGTTGGCGTGCTGTTCCTTTGCAGCCGCCGGTGGTGCATGAGTAACGGCGCCGCGCCGATTCTGTCGGGACACCTCGCATCGCGAAGCGATTGCCGAGGCGTCGTCTGCTGCGCGTTTGCATCGAGTTTCTCTGGTGTGTTGTCGCGAGCGCGGCGGTTGACCGTGGCAGCGAGGCGTTCGATTGCCTGGCGCCGTGTCGCAATCTCTTTACACCGCCTCCCCCGGTGCCGATGCGCGGCCCGACCGCGCATCGCGGCCCGGCCACGGTCAGGAGGCTAAACTGTTACTTTCTGGCCTGCAGCCTAAGTGGCGGCAAACGCCCGAACAAGCCCAAGCGGGCCGCCGAATGGACGCCGCATACCGGGTCGTGTGTACCGTGTACCGGGCGCGGCGAAGGGCCGGGCGGAGGTCGTTCCGCCCGGCCCGGAATCGCCGGCTCTTATTGGCAAGACCGCTGGTTGCCAGCAACCGCGTCAGGGGCCAACGTTGTCGTCGCTGGTGGAGGCGTGGTTGCCCTTGATGACGGTTGAGGCATCGCGGCTGAACGTCCCCAGGGTGTAGACTCCTCCGCCGATGCCCGTCGCGCCCTCGGCCTCGTTCAGGGTCACCAGGTCCTTCGTCATCGCCAGGCTCGACGTGGCGTCGTTGTAGGCGCCGCCGCCCAGGCCGGCGCCGCGGTCGCCGCCGTCCGCCTCGTTCAGAATCAGGATGCTGCGGTCCACGGTGGTCGAGGCGTTGAGCAGGTTGGCGATGCCGCCGCCTTCGCCATTGCCGCCGCCGCCCCCCTGGGCCAGGTTGTCTTCGATCTCGCTGTGGCTGACGCTCACGGTGCTGATCGTGAAGTCGCCGTAGTTGGGGGAGTTGAACGTGCCCAGATAGTTGAAGATGCCTCCCCCCGCGCCGAGGCCGGCGAAGACCGCCCCGGCGCCGGCGGCCGTATTGTGGCTGCCGCCGCGTGCCCGATTGTGGTCCAATTCGCTGCCGCTGACGGTGGCCGTGCCGCCCGCGTAGTTGGCGATGCCCGCGCCGGCGCCGGCGCCGACCAGGCCCGCTACGCTGGCAGTGCCGCTGTTGTTGTCGCCGCCCTCAGCCTCGTTTTGGGTGAGGGTGCTGCCAGTCACCGTGAGCGTGTTCGGGCCGTAGAGGTTGCCGCCGTAGCCCGTGGCGATCGCGCCTCCCAGGCCCTCGCCGGCCAAAACCACGGCGCCGGCGCCGGCGTTGCCGCGGCCGCCCTGGACCTCGTTGTGGTCGAACGTGCTGTTGGCGATGGTCGCGGTCGTTCCCACCTCACTGTAGAAGCCGCCCCCCTCGGCGCCTCCGACGCCGACAATGTCCGTCGGATCGTTGACGATCGAGTTGTTTCCCCCGATCGCCTGGTTGTGGCTGAAGGTGCTGCCCGTGACGTTCATGCTAAAGCTGTTGGCAATCGCGCCGCCGAAGCCATAGTCGACGAACGGAGCCGCGTTGCTTACGCCGCTGTTGCCGTTGCTGCCGCCAAGGGCTTGGTTGTGGTCGAACGTGCTGCCGGAGATGGAAGTGGTGCTATCGTTCTGAATGGCGCCTCCTTGTGCGACCCCGACGAACGGCCCGGTCCCGCCGTTGCCGCCAATGGCCTGATTTCCGCTGAAGGTGCTTCCCGTGATCGTGGCCGACGCTGTTATGTAGATGATAAGACCGCCGCCCACGCTTGTGTTGCTGGGCGTGTTGTCGCCTCCGCGGGCGACATTGCCGTTGAAGGTGCTATCGGTGATGCTCGTAGGCACCGCGGTAAAAACGCCCCCGCCCCCGCCTGCACCGTCGCCGCTGTTGTCGCCGCCCCGCGCCACGTTGTCGCTGAACGTGCTGTCGCTGATCGTGGCACTACCCGCCAGGATGTAGACGCCGCCGCCGATCGCGTCGCCAAAAGCCGACGCGCCGCTGCCGCCCAGCGCCTGGTTGCCACTGATCTGACTGTCGGTGATCGTCAGGTCGCCGCCCAAGCTCCGCAGGGCACCGCCCCGCGCACCGTTGGTGGCACTTTCGTAGGCCACGTTATTGCCTTATAGCGGGAGAGAAAGCGGTTACTGAGGATATAGCCTCTGAGCGTGCTGAAGAATTGAGCACTACGGCCAACTGGTGGTCTACTCGAACCTCGCCGCGCACGGCTGCCGCAAATTTGCGCCAGCCGATGAAACACGAGGTTTTTGCCCTCGATTGACCTGATAGAGGGTTTTTTGGCGGCTGCTCAAATGATGTGCATAGTGGTCATCTGGCTGCCTGTTCTTTGAGCACTTCTATTGTTCGTGCGGCGAACCAGCCCGCCGGCGTTCGTCGAGCTGGTGTGACAAACCGAAAAGATCCGGTCCCAAACCAACGGCGCGGTAGAACAACGGAAACGATGCGGGGCAGCGCCCGCCGCAGATCCATGCCAAGCCAGCCGCGCGGTAGAACGAGAAGAATGACAGAAAGATTACAGACAAAAAAATGAACGCGACGGTCGTGAATCCAAAATCGAAAATCGAAAATCCAAAATCCAAAATCACCCACCCCCCCAGATTTACCGTTGCGGCCACGGTTTCAAAGGCGGAGTTGGCATTGCCGCAACCTGTTTGAGGCAATGGCTTTAGAACAAGGATTCAACCTGATGCGAGTTTTATTTTGACAACGGTAATTGTTTTTCCGCAACGGTAATTCCGCGGGCGGCAATTCCGCCGAACCGCCGGCCGTTCGGCTGCTGAAAACGCACGGCCGGGCGGAGATGAGAAAACGAAAACGGCGGTCCGCCGCCGTTCGTGACGAGTCGGGCAGCACGACGCTCAAGCGTCGCGCCGGGTCTTTGACAACTTGATAACGACGCGTTCCGCATGGATCGGCGCGGTTTCGAGGTCCAAAATCGCAACGGCCAACTTGCCGCTACCAACCGAACAAAGCGAATCGGGCTGGCTAAATTGCTCGTTCTGCGGCGAGCTTGCCGATAAGCGAAAGCAGACCAGCGCACCGCTTGAACTCGAACAGCACAGGACGCCTATTCGACATGAGCATTCCAGCACCGCATTTCCTCCTCTTCAGCGAGGCGAGGGGGAAAAAAAGGCAGGGCCAATGGAGGTTTGTCCTGCAAGCGGCCGACGGATCGGCGACCTTCGAAGCTGAGGATTTAGAGCCTGAGATCGGCGGCGAACGGCTGGAACTGTTGGCCGTCATCCGCGGTCTCGAGGCCCTCGATCAACCCTCACGAGTCACCCTGTTCACGCCCAGCAAATACGTCAGCCGCGGCATCGCCTACGGTCTCGAAGAGTGGCGCCGCAACGGCTGGAACTGGGAGTGCTTCGGCGAAATGGTGCCGGTGAAGAACCGCGACCTCTGGCAGCGGCTCGACCAAGCACTGAATTATCACAGCATCGAGTTCCGCACTCAGAGGGCCGGCGAAGCTGAAGCCGCCGAGGCCTCCGTAGTGAGCGCCCTCGGTGACGCCACGGGCGACCTGGCGCCGCTTCCCAAAGCCCTCACCGCCCAAGGCAACGGCATCGCCGACAAATCGGCTGTCACCGTCAAAAGCCGCTCGCCAGTGAGCGGTCGCTGGCTCGCCGCCCGACTCGGCCGCTCACTGCGCGAACGTGCGGAAAGCTGGAAGCTACGTTGCGGCCAGCTTGGAACCGCCTTGTTTCCCACGCCTTGGCTCGAGTAGCCGACGCAAAAATGGCCGGCACAGCCTGCCTCACTAGACGAAACTGCCCCAATTACCCACAATCGCTGCTATCGCAAGGAGGTTCTCGTGCGAACGAGCGTACCATTGGACAAGGTCAGCCGGCTTGTTGAAGGCCGGTATGAAAATCCGTTTGAACTATTGGGACCGCACGAGGTCGTGGAGGCGGGACGCCGCGCGTTGGCCGTGCGGGCCTTTTTGCCCGACAGCGCCCAAGCGTGGGTGCTGGATCACGACAATGGCGGCGCGCGGCCGATGCGGCGCATCCATCCGGCCGGTTTTTATGAAGCGATTTGCCCCATGAACGACACCACCAAAAAACAGTACCTGCTGCAAGTCGCCGATCAGCGCGGCAACCGGTCCACCCTGCACGACCCCTACGCCTTTCCGCAACTGCTCTCCGACTACGACCTTTACCTGCTGGGCGAAGGCCGCCACTGGCGGAGCTACGACAAGCTGGGCGCCCAGCTTCGCACGATCGACGGCGTCGACGGCGTGAATTTCGCCGTCTGGGCGCCCAACGCCACCGCGGTCAGCATCATCGGCGACTTCAACAGTTGGGACCCCCGCCGCCATACCCTGCGCAAGCACATTCCCAGCGGCTTCTGGGAGCTCTTCGTGCCGGGCCTGAGCGAAGGCACGCTCTACAAGTACAGCATTCGCCATCACGACGAGGTTTTCGAGAAGGCCGATCCCTACGGCTTCGCCGCCGAGGTGCCGCCGCGCACGGCCTCGAAGGTGGTCGACCTGAATCGCTACCATTGGCACGACGACAAGTGGCTCGCCCAGCGGCCGCAGCACAACGCCTTCGACAAGCCGATGTCCTTCTACGAGGTCCATCTGGGAAGCTGGAAGCGGCCGGGCGACGACCATCAGCGCTGGCTCACCTACCGCGAGTTGGCCCACGACCTGGTCGATTACGCCAAGAACATGGGCTTCACGCACCTCGAACTGTTGCCCATCAGCGAGCATCCCTTTTCCGGAAGCTGGGGCTATCAAACGATCGGCCATTACGCGCCGACCTCGCGCTACGGCACGCCGCAAGATTTCATGTACTTTGTCGATCATTGCCATCAGAACGACCTGGGCGTGATTCTCGACTGGGTGCCGGCCCACTTCCCCCGCGACGCCCACGGACTGCGGATGTTCGACGGATCGAGCCTCTATGAGCACTCCGATCCGCGGCAGGGCGAGCACAAAGATTGGGGCACGCTGATCTTCAACTACGGCCGCCACGAGGTGAGCAACTTCCTGCTCTCCAACGCGCTGTTCTGGCTCGACAAGTATCACCTCGACGGGCTGCGCGTCGACGCGGTGGCCTCGATGATCTATCTCGACTACAGCCGCAACGAGGGCGAATGGGTTCCCAACAAGTACGGCGGCCGCGAGAACATCGAGGCCATCGACTTCCTCAAGGAACTGAACATCCAGACGCACCTGCAATATCCCGGCGTGCTGACCGTGGCCGAAGAATCGACGGCCTGGACCGGCGTCTCGCGGCCGACCTACGTGGGCGGCCTCGGCTTCAGCCTGAAATGGAACATGGGTTGGATGAACGATACGCTCCGCTATATCCATCACGAGGCGATCCACCGCAAGTACCACCACGACGAGCTGACGTTCAGCCTGATCTACGCCTTCCACGAAAACTTCGTGCTGCCGCTCTCGCACGACGAGGTGGTGCATGGCAAAGGCTCGCTGTTGGACCAGGTGCCCGGCGACTTGTGGCAGAAGTTCGCCAACCTGCGATTGCTGTTCAGCTACATGTGGACGCATCCGGGCAAGAAGCTGCTGTTCATGGGCGGCGAGTTCGGCCAGTGGAACGAGTGGAACTACGACACCAGCCTGCAATGGGACCTGCTGCAATGGCAGTCGCACCAGGGCCTGCAGAAGTGCGTGTCGGACCTGAACCAGCTTTATCGCCGCGAGCCGGCCTTGCACGAGATCGACTTCGAGTATCAGGGCTTCGAGTGGGTCGATTGCCACAACGCCGACGACAGCGTGCTGAGCTATATCCGCAGGGCCAAGAACCCGGCCGACTACCTGCTCGTGGTCTGCAACTTCACGCCGGTGGTGCGGCAGGGACATCGCTTGGGCGTGCCGGAGCGCTGCTGGTATGAAGAGATCTTCTCCAGCGACTCGTCGTTCTACACGGGCAGCAACGTCGGGAACTTTCCCGGCCTGATGGCCGACGAGCAGCCGAGCCACGGGCGCCCGGCTTCGATCAGCCTGACGCTGCCGCCCTTGTCCACGGTCGTGCTGAAGCCGCGGCGGTAGGGCTCGTCCGTTCAACCCAAACACGTCCTGCGAGAGGCCGGAAAACGCGGCCAGGCGTGCGATATGCTCGCAGCGCAGCTTGCGTTTTCCGTGCTCTCCTAAAACTCGCGGCCGCGCCGCTGGCGGGGCGGAGGTTTGGGAGCGGGTCGGGGCCCGTCTTCGAGCTCCTCGTCCGGGGCGGGAGCGGGCGCTTCGCCGGCCGCGGCAAAATGCCGGCGCAACTTGTCGGCCTCGACGTTCGCCTTCACCAGCGCCAGCTCCGCCACCGCACGGTCGGTCTTGCCGAGGCTGCCGTATTGATAGGCCAACAGTAGGTGGCCCTCGAAGCGATCGGGGTGCAACTCGACGAACCGCTCCAAACTCCGCAGATGCATGGCAAAGCGCAGCGGCGACGCAAAGTATTTTGAATAGTCGCGGACGAATTTTCCCCATTCGTATTCGGGCGCCGTCGCCAACGCCGCCGCCAGCGCCTCGGTGGCGGCTTCGTAGTTCGAAAGAGCAAAATAGGTCTGCACCAAGAGCGGCAGCGCCCGGCCCTCGCCGGGCTGCCGATCGAGCATGCGGTTCAGGCGGTCGATGGCCGCCTCATAGCGACCGCTCTTGAAGAGCAGCAATGCGGCGTCGAACAGCGCGTCGGACGACGCCGGGCCGACAGGGGGGCCCCCGCCGGCGGCAGGGACGCCTATGCTCTCCCGCGAGTTGTCAAAGGCGATGCTCGAGGCGGTCGGATCGTCGGCATAGACGGGCCGGTACACGTAGCCGTTGCGGCCGGTGGCGATCGTCTGATGGCCGATCGGTTGCCGGGCCAATACGGGGTTCGGCCAGTTTCCCCAATACGCCGCCACCGACAGCGGATCGAGCGGACCCGGTCCTGGCGGCGGCAGCACCACCGTCGTGCCGCGCCGGCCCGAATAGAGCACGCGCGACGGGCCAAACTGTGCCGCCGCAGGCTGGCTCAGCAAACAAGACGCGATCGCCATTGCGGCGCCGGCTGCCAGGCGATGATCGGATTGGCGAATCGACGGCATGCGAGGTTCCTTTCACGAGTCGGACACCTGCATCGTAGCAGTTGGGACGCCTTCGCCACAATGTTTCTTGCTCGTGCCCCGACTGCCGTCTACTGCCTACCGTCTACCTGTGGCGCATAGAATAACGTCATGCCCATCCGCCTCTCCAACCTCCGTCTCGGTATCGACGAGCCAGAAGCCGCTTTGGCCGACCGGCTGGCCACGACGCTCGATGTGGCCCCCAACGACATCCGGCGGTGGCGGATCTTGCGCAAGAGCCTCGACACCCGCGACAAACACGACCTCAAGTTCGTTTATACGGCCGAAGTCGCTCTGGCCGGCGATGAACCGGGCCTGGTGGCACGGGCGTCGCGCCGTGCCCGACACGTTAGCGTCGAGCTTTACGACGAGCCGAGGTTCGAAATGCCGGCGCCGGGCGAACGGCGGCTCGACCAGCGGCCGGTGGTCGTCGGTTCGGGGCCGGCCGGGCTGGCGGCGGCCTATTTCTTGGCCGAGCAGGGCTATCGGCCGCTGGTCGTCGAGCGCGGCCGGGCCGTGCGAGAACGCATCGGCGACGTGCAGGCCTTCGACGCGGGCGGGCCGCACAATCCCGAAAGCAACTACCTGTTCGGCGAAGGCGGCGCCGGCACGTTCAGCGACGGCAAGCTCACCTGCCGCGCGTCCGGCCCCGACGTCCGCCGCGTGCTGGAACTGTTTGCCGAGTGCAAGGGAAAGCCCTCGATTCTCTACGATTATCGGCCGCATCTGGGGAGCAACCGCCTGCCGGCCGTCGTCAAAGCCTTCCGGCGAAAGATCGCGGCCATGGGCGGCGAATACCGCTTCGATTGCCGCGTGGAAGACATCGACGTGGCCGATGGCCGCGTCCGTGGGCTGATGACCTCGTCGGGCTACCTCGCCGCCGCGGTCGTCATTCTGGCCATCGGCCATAGTGCCCGTGACACCTATCAGATGCTCTTCGACCGCGGCGTGCCGATGGTCCCCAAGCCGTTTCAGCTCGGCGTGCGGATCGAGCAGCCGCAGGATCAGGTGAACCGGGCACAATATGGGCCCACGCGGCTGGAAGAAAAGCTGGGGGCGGCCGATTACGCTCTCGTCGCGCGTGGCCGGACGAATCTTTTCAGCTTCTGCATGTGCGCGGGCGGGCAGATCATTCCCAGCGTCTCGGAGCCGGGCCATTTTTGCACCAACGGCATGAGCCTGTCGCGGCGGGCCAGTCCCTTCGCCAACAGCGGCCTGATGGTCACGCTGGAGCCGGCAGCGTTCGGCGGCGACCATCCGCTGGCCGGCATGATGTTGCAGCGGCGCTACGAGAGCCGGGCCTACTCGTTAAGCGGCGAGGCCTATCTTTGCCCGATTCAAACGGCCGGCGATTTTCTCAACCGGCGGCGCACGGACCGGCCGCCGGAGTGCAGTTATCCGCGCGGCGCGGTATCGGCGGATATCCGCGAGTTGGTGCCGCCGCAGGTGGTGGCCGCGCTGGAAGAGGGTCTGCCGATGCTCGACCGGCGATGGCGCGGCAAGTTCCTCGACCACGCGGTGCTGGTGGCCCCGGAAGCGCGCGGCAGCTCGCCGGTGCGTTTTCTGCGCGACGCCACGCTGGAGAGCACGGGCCTGGCGGGCCTTTATCCCATCGGTGAGGGCGCGGGCTACGCCGGCGGCATCGTCAGCGCCGCGCTCGACGGCCTGCGCGCCGCCAAGGCAATCATCAATCGCTACGCGCCGTTGGAAGGAACCGCGCACGCATTCGCTGAAGGAGATCAGGCTTCTTGAGCAACCGATGGAGCCTCCATTCATCACAAGGCAATCTAGGTTGCGGCGCTTTGCCTCGCGTCCAAGGTTCTTCGGCAATGTTCGCCCGCGTTCCGCAAAGTCCCGCACCAGTTCGTCATAGTTGTTGGCTGGAATTGTTGTGATGGACTCATTGAAAAGGTCAAAGCAGCGCCCAAGCTGAATTACCGCTCCGATCACGGCCGGTCGGCCCCGGCGACCGTACTTCTCTTGCGCCCAACGCAAGGCCCGCGCCGGTGAATGCTCCCAGAAATAAATGCCGTGGCCCATTTCCAAACCCCATCGGCCATTGCCTTATCGCACGCGGCAGCGGAAGCGGACGATGCCGCCTTCGCCGGGCTGGACCGCCTGGTCGATCTCCCAACGCAAGACCAGCGATTCGCCCTCGTTCGGCTCGACCGTGAAAACGGCCTTCAGGCTCGATTGAGCGCTTTGCGGCACGTATTCCAGCCGCGTGGTCAGATTGTCGACCAGCACGATGTTGCCCAGCGGCTGGTCGCCCAGGTTGTCGAACCGGAGCGTGAAGTCGACGAATTCGCCCGGCTTCGCCGACTGCGTCGAGGCCACTTTCACCACCCGCAACTTCGGCGAGTTGCGCAGGTCTTTGACGGTGAACACCTCCTCGGTCCGCTCGTTTTGAGTGAGGCCGATCGCCACGCGGCCGTTGAGCACCGCCTGCACCGCCAGATCCTTCGACCAGACGATGGCCGCTTGCGTACTCTCGCTCAAGCGGGCCTTCTCGCGCTGGTCCATGATGCCGTTGCGGATGGCCGACAGGTCTTCGAACGGCAAAAAGGCGTCCTGGAAGCCGCTGGCCACCAGCGCGCTCGACAGCGCGCCGCGGCCCTGACGCCCGCGATAGGCGCTGGCGATCTTGGTGCCCACGCCGCCACGGGCCTGATAGCGTTGCAAACTGCTGATCGGCACGGCCACGCGACCAGCCTTCTGCAAGCGTTGCGGCAAGTCGACGCCGCCGGCCTGAGCGACCATTTCGTTCTCGACGACGCCGTTCACGACCCGCACCGCCCCGAACCGCGGGGCGTAGATGCAGACCCTATTCGACGGCGCGACCAGCGTCCGCCCGTCATGCGAATCGTAGTGGGCCACCGTGTCTTCCAGACCCAGGCCATACAGCTCCCAGTTGGGCGAGACCGCCACCGGCGAACCTTTGTCGCCGCCGTCGCAGAGGTATTCTTCCGGCGGCCAGGGTCTGGCAATGGCCGGCGGCGACCATTCGCCGTGGGCCTGGAACGGCAAAGGCGGACCCACCGGCGCCGGAGGCAACATCTCTTGCCCGGTGGGCGGCGCGCCGGTCGTGGCCGTGGCGGGCAAACCGCCGATCATCGGCCCGGCCGGCACCGCCGGCGCAATCGGCTTCGAGCGGCACGACGCAAGCAAAAGCGTCGCCAGCGCGACGACCGCGCAGCCTCGCCAATTTACAATTCGCAATTTGCAATTCGCAATTTGCAATTTCCCCTTCATCGGCGGGCCCGTCCTCCCGGCATGATCCGCGGCCGGGGCGCGTTGGCCATCGGTCCCGGTGCTTCCTCCTCTTGCCGTTCGTGGGGCAGCCGCTCGATGTATGGCCGAAAAACCGTGAACGGGGCGCCGCCGCCGACAAAGTAGACGTCCGGCCCGCGCTCTTCGTCGGGCACGCGGCCGCCCATCCGCACGATGGCCAGCGGTCGGCCCCAACGGTCGGCCTCTTGCACGGCATTCACGCCCGGCCCGGCGTCGAACCAGTGCTGATCTTGCCAGCCTTCGGCGACCGGCAAAGCCATCCGCGGATCTTCCAAATAAACGACCCGCGTGACGAACTTGCCGTCGAGGGCCAGCTCGATGTCGTCGGCGTTGAACTCGATGGGAACGGGAAACCGCCGCTCCTGCCCGCGGGGTGGATAGAGGCGGTCGATCACTTCGATGGTGGGAAACACTTCCTGCCCTTCGTGCCCCGCGATGTTCGACACCTTAAAGCGATAGACCGGGGCGATCAACAGCCCGATTTCGAGCGGCGTGGCACGCGCCACGCCGAACTGGCCGCGGCTGGCGATCGACACTTTGGCCCCTTCCGGCGCCCGGATTTCGACCGGCTGAAAGTAGCCTGGCAATGGTCCGCCCCGCTGGAGTTGCACGCTTCCAATCGCTCCCGGTGGCACCTGGCCGGCGTGGCGATAGTGCATCGGCGGCTGCTGGCCGGTCGCGGCGACCGCGGTGGCCAGCACGACGAGCATACTCGCCGCGGCACGGGCAACTCGTACCCGAAGCCGCCCTTGCCGGGCCTCGGGACAGCGGAGCTGTGGGACCATTGTCATGCTTCATCGCTCATCAAATTCCGACATCCATGATGGTGGGCCGGCGCTCGCAAGCTCGCTGGTCCCACCCTACGGTGCTTATTCCGGCGGCATCGTATAATCGGGCGCCGCCGGCGTAGGAGCCACCGGGCCTGACACTTGCTGCGTGTAGGCCGGTTCGCCTTCGTATTCGCCGTCGAGGCATTCTTCGCATTCTCCGTCGGTGTTGACCGGCTGATGCTTCTTCTTCCACGGCGGGTGGAAGTTCAACCAGGGGGCGCGGGCCTTCTCGTGGATGTAGACGTGGCGGACCGGCTTGGGATAGCTCATGCCCGGCGACTGCTTCACGTGAATGCCCACTTTTTGCGTCGGCGGAGGCATGTGAACGTGCGTGTGGTTGTGGATGCTGTGGCGTCGCAGGCCGGCCGGAATTCCCAGCGGCACGTGCGGCGGGCCGGGCAAGCCGATCGGCGTGCCGCTCATCGGCATGCCATATTCCGGTGCCGTGACGCCCGCCATGAACGGCGGCGGAGCCGAACCGGTGGGAGCACCGTTGGGACCACAATAGCCCGGCGGCATCATCATGCCCCCTTGCTCCATGCCCCCTCCGCCCATCACCTGCTCCTGGCCGCCCACTTGCAAATCCTTGTTGCCGACGCGAATGATGGCCAAGATGGCGCCGCGGCGGTCGGCTTCGACGATCGGATCGAGACCCGGGTCGAGCCGTGTGCTGACCAACGTCTCCACGCCGGCCAGGGCCAGCTCTTGGAAGTCGGGATCGGGCAAGTAGATCACCTTGGTGACGAAGTTGCCCGACAGAACCTGGTCGAAGTCCTCTTCGGTGAACTCGATCGGCACGCTGTTGTGGGCCAGGTAAGCGTCGGTGCGGGGCAGCGACGGGGCGATCTCAATCGTCGGATAGAGTTCGACGCCTTCCCTGCCGGGAATGTTGGTCAGCTTCAAGCGATAAATGGCCCCTTGCGGAAAGTTGTATCTGCCCGGCGCGACCAGCGGCTCGCTGTCGAAGGCGCCCGGCGCGCTGACGTCCCAGGTGAGGATCATTCCTTCCGGTCCGACGAAGATCAACTGCGTGGCCGGGGCCATGGCGGTGGGGCCGGGATCGCCCAGCATCATAACTCCGGGACCGGGGCCATCGACTCCGGGGCCGGGGTGCATGAGCTGTTCGGCGGGCGGCAGATTCTTAGTGAACGGTGCCTTGCAGCCGGCCAGGGCCGCAACGGCGCAGAAAAGGGCCATTCGATATCTCATTCCAATCCCCCTCGTGTTTGCCCGCTGGCTCGCTCGCGGCGGAAGCATCGGGCATGGGCTAGGTGCAGGCTTTTCCCCGCCGGCCGTGCGGGACGGTCGTCTGGGGCGATAGTGGCGTGGCCCTGTTGCGGCCGCCCGTCTATAATCCCCCGCCTGCGAAGAGCGTCGGCCGGGCCGGCCCTCGAAGCGGCTACGAACATAGCGGCGGCTACCGCATGGCGCGGGCCTTCTGTAATAAATGGTCGGTTTGTCATAACGCGATTCTTTGGCAAATCCCGCAGAACCCTAAGATGGCGCCTTCCCCAGTCCGCTCGATCGCTCCATCGTACCGCGTGAGGTACGTTTTGTTTTGCGGTATTGCCCTAGGGTGGGGCATGCCGGTCTTGCGGGCCGAACAAGCCGCCCAGCCGCAAAGTCAGCCCAATCAGGGGCAGTTGCTGCTGCGACGGGCGCGTGCCGCCCTGGCCGGGCACAGAACGATCAGCGCCAAGATTCACCAGCGGATTCGGCTGTACGACCAGGAGTTGGTCGGCAGCGGCACGTTCGTGCAGGGTCCGCCGGAGCAGAACCTGCTGTATCTCGATCTCACGGTGAAGGTCGATGGCCAAGACTGCTATGTACAGCAACGTTGCGACGGCAAGTATTTCTGGGATCAAAGACTGATCGACGGAGTTCCGAGATTGACGCGCATCGACGTCGAGCGCGTGGCGGCAGCGCGGCGGGCGTCGGCAAGCCGAGCAACCCGGCCCGATTTGGCAGGCGGGACGCCGGCGCGGAGAGCAGTCACGCCTACACCCCAACTGCCCGTGCTGGGCTTGGGTGGCGTGGCCCAGATCCTCGACCAGTTCGAGGCCTGGTGCGTGTTTCAACGGGTGCGCGAGGCGAAACTGACGGGGCCGGAAGAATTGCCCGTCTATCTTCTGGAAGCAACCTGGCGGCCGGAGCGGCTTGTGCAATGGCTGCCCGACCAGCGAGGAGCAGTCGAAAAGGGGCTGCCGATCGATCTCGACAAGCTGCCAGCGGTATTGCCCGATCGAATGATCGTCTCGTTGGGCCGCGACGATCTGTTTCCGCGCCGCATCGACTACGGCGTCAGCCCGTCGCGACGAATCGACTCGCAGCAGTTACCGCTGGTGCAAATCTATTTCGAAGACGTGCAGTTCGACGAGGCGGTCGCCCCGCAACAATTCACCTTCGAGGGCGGCGTGGCGGCGCCCGTCGACGGCACCGACGCCTACTTGCTTCGCGAGGGGTTGTTGGGGAGGTAGCAGACTTGGGGTTCCTTGGCCATACTGGAGCTTGGCTATTTTGGATTCTCGATTTTGGATTTTGGATTGCATGCTGTTAATTGATCACGAAAACACAGCGGCCACGCACTGGCATCGCCTGGCCGAGCAGGCGCTGGCCGGGCACCGCTTGACCCGCGACGAAGCGCTGTCGGTGCTCGATGCGCCCGACGAAGCGTTGCCCGACCTGTTGGCCGCGAGCTATCGGGTGCGGCGGCACTATTTCGGCAACACCGTGCAGCTCTATTTTTTGATGAACGCCAAGAGCGGCCTTTGTCCGGAAGATTGTTCGTATTGCTCGCAGTCGAAAGTCTCGCAGGCCGAAATCCCGCGGTACAACATTCTCAACCGCGAAAAACTGCTCGACGGCGCCCGCCTGGCGGCCGAGCGGCAGTCGAAGACGTATTGCATCGTGATCTCGGCCCGCGGGCCGAACGAGCGCGAGATGGACGCGGTGGCGTCGATCGTGCCCGAAATCAAGCGGCGTTACGGCATGGAAATCTGCGCTTGCCTCGGCCTGCTCACGCCCGAACAAGCCGTGCGGCTGAAGGACTGTGGCGTCGACAAGGTAAACCACAATCTCAACACCAGCGAAGGTTTTTACGGCGACATCTGCTCGACGCACACTTTTCAGGACCGCATCGGCACTTTGCGGGCGGTGCGCGCGGCCGGCATGCAGCTTTGCTCAGGCGGCATCGTGGGTATGGGCGAAGGGCCGGGCGACGTGGTCGACATGGCCTTTGTCCTGCGCGATCTGGCGGTCGAGTCGATCCCCGTGAACTTTTTGAATCCGATCGAGGGAACGCCGCTGGCCGGTGCGAAGCAGCTCGATCCGCGTTACTGCCTGAAAGTGCTCTGCATGTTCCGGCTGGCAAATCCGGGGAGCGAAATCCGCATCGCCGGCGGACGCGAAATGCATCTTCGCAGCCTGCAGCCGCTGGGGCTCTATCCCGCCAACTCGATCTTCGTGGGCGACTACTTGACGACGAAAGGCCAGCCGCCGGAGGACGATTATCGGATGATCGAGGATCTGGGGTTTGTGGTGACGCGGAATGAGGAGGGGGAAATTGCAAATTGCAAATTGCAAATTGCAAATTGACAATTGGTGTTGGTGGCTGGCGCAGAGCTTGGCCGCCAGCGACATGGCGCCGCGACGAAGGCGTTGCCGGCCAAGCGATACCCCGGTGGCGAGGCACGCTAGCGGCTTGGATTTTTCAGCCTAGGCGCGATAGAATAACAACATGACCGCGGAACATTTTGACGGACTTTTAATTGCGGTGCGCGGGCGATCACCCTTTCAACCCTTCACCGTCGAACTCATCGGCGGGCATCGGTTCGAGGTGGATCATCGCGATGCGCTGATTGTGCGCGATGGTGTGGCCGTCTTTCTGCGCCCCGGCATACCCGTTTGGTTCGACCACGAAAGCGTCACGCAAATTGCCGAGGACATCATCGACGCGCCTGAATAACTGCCGAGCTGGGACTCGAAAAGCAAGATGACCGCAGACCACTTTGACCAGCTATTGGACGCTTTGCTGGACCGATCTCAGTTCCAACCATTTACGGTCGAACTGGCCGATGCGCATCGGTTCGAGGTCGACCATCCGCGTGCGATGGTGGTGCGGGATGGGGTGGCAGTTTACTTGCGCCCCGGCGGCGTGCCCGTTTGGTTCGATCACGAAAGTGTCACGCGGATTGACGGCGACATTATCGGCGCAGCCGAGGCATAGGATGCGGCAATGACAATGGGAGGGCCGATGAACGCGCTGAGCCCGCTCGATGAAATCGTCGTTCCGCCGCCGATGCCCGACGAGGTCTATCGCACGAGCTTCCTCGGCGACGAATTCGCGTTTCATGGCCTCAAGCGCCTCCTTGGCGCGGCCGATGTAAGCAAGGCGGGCGACCGAGGAGCCGGGCTCGCCGCGCGGTCCGAAGTCGAACGCGAAGCGGCCCGGTCAATTCTCTCGTCGCTCACGCTGGAACATCTCTACGAGCATCCGCTGACCGACGACCGCGGCCAGGTCGATGCGGTGATGCGCGTCAATTACGACATCGACCGCCCGATGTTCGAGCGCATCGCCCCTTGGACCGTCGGGCAGTTGAAAGACCACCTGCTGCAGGCCCCGGCCGCCGACGTGCAGCAGATCGGCTTCGCCCTGACTGGCGTAATGGCCGCCGCCGTCGCCAAGCTGATGGACACGCACGAGCTGGTTTATGCCGCGCGAAAGTTCCAACGGCCAAGCCGGGCACGCACGCGGCTCGGTCTGCCGGGCACGCTTTCCTCGCGCTTGCAGCCCAACCATCCCAGCGACGACCTGCGGAGCATCACCTGGCTGATCTACGCCGGCTTTTCGCTGGGCGGTGGCGACGCCTTGATCGGAGTCAATCCGGCCATCGACACGGTGGCCAATGTGTCGGCCATCCTGCGGCGAATCGACCAGGTCCGCCGCGATTGCGGCGCGCCCACGCAGGTGTGCGTGCTGGCCCACGTCAAGACGCAGCTCGCCTGCCTCGATCGAGGCGCTCCGGTCGAAATCATGTTTCAAAGCCTGGCCGGCACCGAGGCCACACTCACCAGCGAGTTCGACGTCACCGTCGAGTTATTAGACCACGCCTGGCAAACGATGCGCGATCGCGGCCCGCTGGCCGGGCAAGCCGAAAACTTCATGTACTTCGAGACCGGCCAGGGAAGCGAATACACCTACGGCAAACACCAGGGCATCGACATGACGACCACCGAGGCCCTGTGCCACGGCCTTGCCCGGCGGTATCGGCCGTTCATGGTCAACAACGTCACCGGCTTTATCGGCCCCGAGACGCACGTCGACAACTTCGAGATGATCGCCGCCAATTTGCAGGACCACTTCATGGGCAAACTGCTCGGGCTGCCGATGGGCATGGCGCCCTGCTACACGCTGCACTCGCAGATCACGCTCGACGGGCAGCAGATGGCCACGCAGCTTGTGGCCGCGGCCGGGGCCAATTACTACATGGACGTTTGCCTCAACACCGACCGCATGCTGGCCTACTTCGACACCAGCGCCCACGACAGCCAGACGCTGCGCGAGTTGCACGGCCGCACGACCACGCCGGAATTCTTAGCGTGGGCCGTCGAGCGCGGCATCTTCCAGCGCACGGCCGGCGACATCGTGCGCGGCCCGAACTGGGGCAATCCGCGCATTTTTTGCCGTAGCGAAGCCGAATATCAGTCGCTGCTGCGGGCCACGCCGGCGGTGCCCGGCTTCGCCCACGCCGGTCCGCGGCCCGCCAACGACGTCAGCCGGCAGCTTCGGCTGCACCAGGCCAAGGCGCGCGAGGCGATCCACAGCGAGCTCGATCTCGACCTGCTGCGCCGCCTGGCGCCTTTTCAGGTGCTCCACAGCGAGGCCGCGAACAAGGAACAGCACCTCCATGATCCGGGCCTGGGCGCACGGCTGACGCCGGCCAGCGCGGCGGAGTTGTCGCGCAGCGATTGCGACGTGCAGATTGTGGTCTCCGACGGCTTGAGCGCCGAAGCCGTACACGCCAATCTCGAGGAGTTGCTGCCGGTGATGCTGGATGGGTTGGAGAGCCGGCAAGTGGCGCTCGGCGGGCTGTTCGCCGTTCGTTATGGCCGCGTCAAGTTGGCCGAGGCGATTGCCGAGCGGACGGTGGCGCGGCTGACGGTGCTGCTTATCGGCGAGCGTCCCGGCGGTGATGCCTTGGCGGCCCGGAGCCTGTCGGCCTATCTGCTGTACCAGTTGAGCGAGGCCGGCGAGCGGCAAGCGGCGGCCCGCTTTAGTAACCACCCCGGCATCCGCTTCGAGTACACGGTGGTTTCCAACATATATTCGGGCGGCTTGCCCGCCATCGAGGCCGGCGCCATGCTGGTCGAGCGGGCCTGCCAGATACTGCAGCATCGTGCCGCCGGCAATCGGCTGGAAACGCTCATAGCCGGCGTTGGCGACGAAAACCCCCACCTTTCGAGAAGGAGAAAACGAAGCAAGTCCAAGCCTACCTGAATTTTGACGGTCGTTGTGATGAGGCGATCGAGTTTTACCGCCGCGCGGTCGGCGCCGAAGTGGAATGCCTGACGCGCTACACGGACAGCCCGGAACCGTGCGCGCCCGGCATGGTTCCGCCCGGCTGCGAAAACAAAGTGATGCACTCCCACGCCGCCGCTGAACCTGTATTTGGCCACGCTCACAAAGAACTGACGCGGCAGCCATTGACATTTCCCGAACGGGCCGTCTATTCTAAATGGCCTAACTAGACCGTTATTGGCTTCTTCGATGCGATTCGTCCGCTCTCGCCCGACCGTCTGCACCGCCGCGCTGGCCTATCTCTTGGCCAGCGCGCTGAGCGGCTTGCTGCACAACCACGCGCATGGTCCGGCGTGCGTCGAGCACGGGCCCTCTGATCGTATGCATGGCCATTTGGCCGGCGTCGAGCTGGATTGCGATCACGTGAGCCATGCGGAACACGACGGTTCGTCGCTGCCCGGACCGGCATCCGACGACGACTGTCTGGCCTGCCGGTTTGTCGCGCAAAGCGCGCTGATCCTGCTTCCCCCTCCACAAACGGCCATCACCCCGCTGGTCGTCGAGCTGCGAAGCTCAGTCCCGACCTTCTTTATCGAGCCGGTCCACAAGAGCGGACTGGCCCGCGCCCCTCCGATCTGCTGAAAGCAAGCACCCGTGGTCCTGCGCAAGCGCGCCGCAACGCTCGAGGGCGTTGCTCAAAACCGCGACCGGGTTGCGCCCCTGTCCGTCGCTTTCGTATTTACGTTTACGCTTTCATCCCATTGCGGTTGCGCCGACCGTGCGACCGCGGTACTTCATCGGAGCACTTTCTATGTCTCAAAAACGCCATGCGTTTACCTTGGTCGAGCTGCTGGTTGTGGTTGCCATCATCGGCATCTTGGTGGCGCTGCTTTTGCCCGCCGTTCAGGCCGCGCGCGAATCGTCGCGCCGCAGCTCGTGCGTCAACAATCTGAAACAGATCGGCATCGGACTGCACCACTATCACGACGCCTTCCAGAAGTTTCCTCCCTGCTACGTGGTCTCTCCCCTCAGCAACACGCCGATGGGTCCGGCCGACCCGAACACGGGCGACACGGGTCCGGGCTGGGGCTTCTTGTCGTTGCTCCTGCCGTATGTGGAGCAAGCACCGCTGGCCCAAGCGCTGAACTATAATCTCACCTGTTGGTCGCCGGCCAATGCCCTTCCGGTCAAGACGGTCCTGCCGCAATACATCTGCCCGTCGGCGGTGAACATGGGCAGCCCGCCGATTTACAACGTGATCGACGCCTCGGGCAACACGCTGGCCACGTTCGCACGGGCAAACTACGTCGGCGTCGCCGGGCGGTTCTCGCCTTGGCAACAGTATTTTGATCCGGGGTTGGATCTGTCGACGGTCAATGTCGGTGGATTCTCGGTCGACGGCGTACTTTATCGCAACAGCCACACCCGCATCGCCGACATTCTCGACGGCACCAGCAACACGCTGATGGTCTCGGAAAAAACTCCCTATCACAGCGACTCGACGTGGGTCGGCGTGGTGCCTGGGGGCGTCACCAACCCGACGCCGCTATTCGCCGTCGTCGGGCCCGATCCCTCGTCTTCGCAGGTCAACGTACACACCGGCCCGACGCCGGGCGAGGTTCCGCCCATCATCAAGCCGCCCAGCCAACCTTTGGCGAACACCGACGAGGTCTGGTCGAACCATCCCAACGGAGCGAACGCACTTTTCTCCGACGGCAGCGTAAGGTTCGTCGTCGATACGATCGACAACCTGACGTGGTCCTACTGGGGCACACGCGCCGCGGGCGACAGTCCTCGGTTCGGCCTGTAGTGGTGAAAGGTGAGGTAGACATAATGAAGCACGATTTTGTGATCGCGTGCGCGCTCGTCGCGCTCGTCATTGCCGGTTGCAGTCGGCCGCCCCAGGTGGCCCCCGCCAATCGCAATTTAATCAGCGGGCTGCGGACCGCCGTCTCTTCGCAGCAGAGCCAATGGCTGGATGAAAGCGCGAAGCAGCTCGAAGAGGGCAAGAGCAAGGGAACCATTTCCGAGCAGGAATATGCCGAGTTCGCGGGCATCATCAAGCTGGCGCGGGACGGGAAATGGAAAGAGGCCGAAGCGGAAACGATCCGGCTCGGTCAGGCCCAAAAGCCGACCGCCGAAGAGATTGAGCGAGTGAAGGCGGCGCGGAAAGAGGCCGACTGAAGGCATCTCCCCTGTGGCTTTGCGATTGACTTTCCTATAATGCCGGCATTTCATATCGAGGAAAGCTGAAATGCCGAACGACCGTGGACCCTTGCGTGAAGTCGCCTGGCGGGAAATCTTCCCCTGGTTGCTGCTGGTGCGGGCGTTCCGCGTCTCCATCCAAGCGTGGCAGCTTTTGCTGGCCGCGGCCGGCGTGCTGGCCACCATTTTCGGCTTCTGGGCGCTGGCGCAGGTCTTTGGCGGCACGGATGAAGAACCGCTGAAAGGCTGGCTGGCGGCACCGTTTTATTCCAACTGCCCGTGGCAGGAAGCCGGCGACGGCTGGCCCTGGAAATCGATGGGGCCGTGGCCCGATCTGGAGGGCGTGCGGCTCGTGCCCGACCAGGCCGTCGATCCGACGCACCGTCTTTGGCAACCGGGACCGCCGCAACTCGGCCGTTATCCGAGCAATCCGTTTTTGGGCGTGTGGCGGCAGCTCCGGGCGCCTTTCCGGCAGCTCTTTGAGCGGCGGCTGGGCGTGACGGGACTGGCGTTTCTCTTGTGCTGTTGCATCTGGGCGGCCGCCGTGTGGGCGCTCTTCGGCGGGGCGATCACGCGGCGTGCCGCCCTTCAGCTCGGCCGCGAAGAGAATCTCGGACTGCGAGGATCGTTGCGCTATGCCGCAGGCAAGTGGCGCAGTTATTTCGCCGCGCCGCTCCTGCCGCTGGTGGGCATCTTGATCTTCTCCTGCCCGCTCTTGGTGCTCGGTTTATTGATGAGTTTCGACCTGGGCGTGTTGTTGGCCGGCCTCGTGTGGCCGTTGGCGCTGCTGACGTCGTTGATCATGGCGATGCTCTTGTTGGCGTTGCTCTTCGGCTGGCCCTTGATGTGGCCGACCATCAGCACGGAGTCGACCGACAGTTTCGATGCCTTGAGCCGTTCATGGTCCTACGTCTATCACCGGCCGCTGCACTATTTGTTCTATGCCGCCGTGGTGACGGTGCTGGGCGGCCTGGGATGGCTGTTCGTGGCCTACTTTGCCGACTGGGTGGCCTATCTGCCGGCCTGGGCCGCGAGTTGGACCGCCGGCAGCCAGCGTATGGACGACATATTTGGTAGCGGTACTGACTTGGGAACCATCGGGCGCTGGGGCGCGAAGCTGCTCCATTTCTGGGGTGGTTGCGTGCGGCTGCTGGCGCTCGGTTTCGTCTACAGCTATTTCTGGACCGCTTCGACCGCCATTTACTTGTTGCTGCGGCGCGACGATGACGGCACCGATCTGGACGACGTTTACATCGAGCCGGGCGAGCAGGCTTACGGGCTTCCGCCGCTGGAGAAAGACGAGGCCGGCGTGACGGTTGCACCCGCGTCGGAAGCGGCCCCGACGGAAGCGGCCGTGCCTGGGGCGGGCGTGCCGGGCACCGAAACGGGTCCCGCGCCGCCATCCCATGAGCCTGCGTGAGCCGAGGATGCCCAAACGAATTCTCTGCATCACGGGCCAGCGGCCTGGTATAAAATGGAAGAGAAACGTGGGGAGAAAGAAACGCACGATTGAAGAAGCTATCGCGATTGCCGGACAATGGGGGGTTGAGATCCCGGACTACGTTGAATTCGTGCTGGATGACGCTGGCGTGTTGCGGGGAAGCTTGAACGAGCTTCTTTCCGGTGGGCAAATGGAAACGGCCAAATGTTCCGAAGTTCAGGAACACGAAGACGGGTATGTCTACTGGCGGGACCATGTCCCGACTAAGAGCAAAACTGGCAGGATCGCAATTCGAATTCATCCGGATGTGTTGACAAGCGACGAGGCGATCGTGGCGGTTCTGCAACACGAGGTTTTTGAACTATCGGCGATCTATGACGTGTGTTTGAGTAATCCGCACGAACGAATGAGCGCGAGCGACTATCACAGTCAGGTCCGTACACATAATCCGGGCAACTTTCACTGTCAGGCATGGGAAGTCTCGGATAAAAGAGTCTTGTGGATGAGAGCGGTCAAACATGGTAAATCCGCATAAATTGCTGGAAGCCTACGAACGGGGGCACCTCACCGACATCGGTCTGATACTAGACCTGCTGCGGTTAACCAACATGTCGTCGGTTAAAGACGTTCTGCCAGACGTTCCTGTCCCAGTGCTACGCAAACTCGAGAGATTTGTGAACGAGTATGATGGCAACACGAGAGTACTTGGAGGAGCGCCTCCGGCCGCCCCGACCGTGGCGTTCGTGAGAGACCAATTGCGGGACATGTGTAAAAACGGCAAGCTCGTTCCCGCGCGCGCTCGAGATGAATGCGCGAGTCCGGACGCGCGGCGGGCCGGCCCGACTGGGGACAGGGGCAGCAAAGCGCACGTCCTTGACCTGGTGTCCTCGCCGGCCTTCAGACACAAAGTGGACAACCTTTTCGGCGACCAGGGAATTCGCTTGGCGGAGCACGGTTACCCGCGTCCGCTCGGTCGTAGAACCCCCGCTGACTGGAGGGAATACGAGCTCGAAGAATATATGCGGGCGCTTCCGGTGCCCGGCCACAAGCCGCTGGACCTCAAGTGGTGGATCCCGCATAAGACCGGCATGAACCGGCGACCGACTTGGGACTTGCTCTGTCACATCCTGGTAAAAGGGAAACCGGGCCTATTGTTGGTTGAAGCAAAGGCACATGTGGGAGAAATGTCGGAGCAGGACAAGAAGAGCCGGCCGACCGGCAGTAACGAGTCTCAATGTAACGACCGGCGCATTCGCCATAACATCAGCGAGACGAACACGCTGCTGAGCGGCTTAGGATACGGGCAATTCTCGCTTTCTGTCGATCACCACTATCAGCTTGCCAATCGCATAGCCTACCTAAGCAAGCTTGCCCGTGATGGCATTCCGGTAGTGCTTAGCTACTTGGGTTGGCTGAAATCCCCGGCATGGCCAAGGGACTTTTTCCGAGACCGTTCCGACTGGGAAGAAGTGATGCGAAGGTATACGAGCGGCGTGTTGCCCGGCGATTTTCCCGGCAAGGTGGTCCAGTTCGAAAACGGCGGGTCGATGCAAATGTTGGTGCGCAGCCTTGAGGTGGAAGCATGAATTGACTTGAGAAGAATAAGTCGGACCAAGAGTAATCGCCAGCCCTCCCAATCCAAAATCCAGAATTCCCATGATCGACTGGGCCCGTTTCGCATCGCTCATCCACTTCCACCAGCGGTTTCTGCTGACGAGCCACATTCGGCCCGACTGCGACGCACTGGGCAGCGAGTTGGGCATGGCCGGTCTGCTCGACGCGCTGGGCAAGGACGTGCTCATCGTCAACGCCCAGAAGACGCCGCCCAACCTGGCTTGGATCGACACCGCGCGGCGCATCAAAACGCTGGGCGTCGACGTGCAGCTGCCGGACCTGGCGGACCGCGAAGTGATGTTGGTGCTCGACACCAGCGCCTGGCAGCAGCTCGGCGACATGGCGATCGTCTTGCGGCAAACGACCGCCAAGAAAGCCGTGCTCGACCACCACGTGAGCGAAGACGACCTGGGCGCCGAGGCGTTCAAAAACGTCCAGGCCGAGGCCACCGGCCGGCTGGTGCTGGAAGCCGCCGGATGGCTCGGCGTGCCGCTGACGCCCGAAATCGCCACGCCGCTGTTCGCGGCCATCGCCACCGACACCGGCTGGTTCCGCTTCTCGTCGACCACCGGCGACACCTACCGCTTCGCCGGAAAATTGATCGATGGCGGCGCCAAGCCAACCGAGATTTACCGGTCGCTTTATGAGCAAGACACGCTGGCCCGCTTGCAGCTTATCGGCCGCACCCTGGCCCGCGCCCAGTCGGAGATGGTCGGCAGGCTGATCCATACCACCGTCTTTCAAGACGACTTCAAAGCCACCGCTGCCCTCCCCTCGGACACGGAGGACGTGGTCAACCTGACGCTCACGGTGGCGGGCACGGAAGTCGCCGTGATCTTCGTCGAACAGCCGAACGGCAAGTTCAAGATCAGCTTTCGCAGCCGCTCGTCGTTCGATTGCAGCCGGTTGGCCGAACAATTCGACGGCGGCGGGCACAAGGCCGCGGCCGGGGCGATGGTCGATGGCCCGTTCGACGCCGCCCAGCGCCGCGTGCTTGACGCTGTCCGCGCGGCGATGCGATAATCGACCGCCAATTTGGATTTTGGATTCGGCGTAAGGTGGGGCAAGCGAGCTTGCGAGCGCCGGCCCACCGAGTTGAAGGCGTTAGGCATTGGGCGTTAGGCGGTGCTATTTCAAGCTTTCCCTAAAGGCCCAACGCCTATCGCCCAACGCCTTCGCAAACGGTGGGCCGGCGCTCGCAAGCTCGCTTGTCCCACCTTACGAGTTGCCACGCCGCACAGGCGGTAATCCACAATCCAAAATCGAGAATCCAAAATCGGTTCAGTCCCGCCCCACCATCCCGCCTCAAACTACGCATGTCCGAACCCATTCAGCACACTGAGGCCCCGGCCGGCGCCGGCCGGCGCGGCTTTCTCGCCGGGCTTATCGGTGGAATTGTGGCGATCTTCCCTTTTGCGGCGGGATTGTTCACCTTTTTCAATCCTCTCCGCTCGCGCAAGGGGGCGGGCGCGGCGGACGACCAGCCGGGCAAGCTGGTCCGCATCGCTCCGCTGACGGCCCTGCCCGACGACGGCGTGCCGCGGCAATTCCCGGTGATTGCCGACCGCCAGGACGCCTGGACGCGGTTGCCCAGCGAAGCGATCGGCGTGGTCTACCTTCGCCGGCAGCCGGGCAGCGAAGAGGTGGAGGCGTTCAATGCCACCTGTCCGCACGCCGGGTGCTTCGTGGCCTTCGATCGCTCGCGAGACGTGTATCAATGTCCCTGCCACGACAGCGCGTTCGGCGTTGACGGGCAGCGCGTGTTCGGCCCCAGCCCGCGCGATCTCGATAAACTCGAGGCCGAGGTCCGTCCGTCCGACGATCAGAAAGAACTCTGGGTGCGGTACGTCGATTACTACACCGGCATGGAGGAGAAAATACCCAAGTCATGAGCGGCTTTCTCGATTGGCTCGACGACCGTACCGGCTACCGCGAGCTGACGCGGGCCGCGCTCTATGAGCACATTCCCGGCGGCTCGCGCTGGCGTTATGTGTGGGGCAGCACGCTGGTGTTTGCCTTCACCGCCCAGGTCATCACCGGCATCTTTCTGTGGATGTGCTACAGCCCCAGCAGCCAAACAGCCTGGGAGAGCGTCTTTTACATCCAGCATGAGATGCAGGGCGGTTGGCTGCTGCGCGGGCTACACCACTTCATGGCCCAGGCGATGGTCATCTTGTTGGCCTTGCACCTGCTGCAGGTGGTGGTCGACGGCGCCTATCGTGCCCCGCGGGAAGTGAACTTCTGGCTCGGCCTGATCTTGATGCAGATTGTGCTCGGCCTGTCGCTCACCGGCTATCTGCTGCCGTGGGACCAGAAGGGCTATTGGGCCACGCGCGTGGCCACCAACCTGATGGGCATCGTGCCGGGCGTCGGGCCTTCGTTACAGAAGCTGGTGGTGGGCGGCGCCGACTACGGGCATCAGACGCTCACGCGGTTCTTCGCCCTGCACGCCGGCGTGTTGCCGGGCCTGCTGGTCGTCTTCCTGGTGCTGCACGTGGCCCTGTTTCGCCGGCACGGCATTCACACGCGACAACCCCATCGTCAGCCCGACACGACCTTCTGGCCCGATCAGGTGCTGAAAGACGCGGTGGCCTGTCTGGCGGTGCTGCTGTTCGTGTTGGCTTTCGTGATGCGGCCCGCCTTGACCGGGAACGTTACCGGCGAGAGCTATGGCGATGTTCTGGGCGCGGAGCTGGGCGCCCCGGCCGATCCGGCCAACGAATACTCGGCGGCCCGGCCGGAATGGTATTTCCTGTTCCTGTTCCAGTTCTTGAAGCTGTTCGAAGGTCAGGGTGCGACAGGCGAGTTGCTGGGCGCGATCGTCGTGCCCGGCCTGATCATGACCGTGTTGGCCCTCATGCCGCTCGTTGGCCGATGGCAAGTGGGGCACGTCTTCAATCTGGGCTTTCTGGTGATCTTGCTGGCGGGCGTGGGCGTGCTGACGGCTCAGGCGCTCTATGCCGACCGCATGGCACAGTACGTCGCCAGACCCGGCGACGGAGCCGACGAGCATCACCTGCAGCGGTTCCAAGCGTCGGAAGGCTACTTGCAGGCGGTCGAGCGCGCCGAGCAAGACGCGCATCGGGCGATCGAGTTGGCGAAATCGCCCGACGGCATTCCGCCGGCGGGCATGCTCTCGGTGCTCCGCACCGATCCCAAGACGCAAGGGCCGCGGCTCTTCGACCGCTATTGTGCGAGCTGCCATACGCACGCCGACGCGACTGAAGTGCCCGAAAAAGCGTCCGCGCCCGACCTGACGCAGTTTGCCACTCGGCAGTGGATTACGGGCCTGCTCGACCCCGACCAGATTGCCGGGCCGCACTATTTCGGCGGCACGGAGAAGCACCGCACCGGCGAGATGGTCAAATTCGTGTTCGAGAATTTCGAAAAACCCGAGGCGGCGGACAAGCAGCGGGAACTGCAAACCAAGATCGAACAGCTCGCCGCCGCCGTATCGGCCGAAGCCGCATTGCACGCGCAGGAGTCTTTGGACAAGAGCGATACCGATCTGATCGAGGCGGGACGCGAGCAGATCGCCTCGATCGGCTGCACCGACTGTCACAAGTTCCACGACGAAGGCGATCTCGGCGAGGCGCCCGATTTGACGGGTTATGGCTCATACGACTGGCTGAAAGGCATGATCGGCAATCCGACGCACAAGCGGTTTTACGGCGACCTCAACGACCGCATGCCGGCCTTCGCCGAGCACGAGCACAAGCCGGAGAGCAACATCATCGGCCCCGCGAATCTCGACCTGCTCGTCCGCTGGCTGCGCGGCGACTGGTACGAGCCGAATTAGTGGACGCGGCGTGGCGAGGCCGGCACGGCGGCCATAAAATAGACACGGTGCATTCTGAAGGAGGCTTTCGCATGGCGACCGTCGAACGAATAGTGCTGAGAGGCGAACGCCGGATCGTGCTTTCGCGCATTTCGTGGGAGCTGTATGAGCAGTTGTGCGGAAACGAGGAGAACTGGCACGTCCACATGGCCTACGACAAATGATGATAACTGCTCGTGTCACGCACGGTCCATCGCCCGCCCGGCAAAGACAAGCCTCTTGCCGTCCGGGGTAACCGCAAGCATCAGAATTTCTCCGGGATGCTCAAAAGCCGCTTGCTCTCGACCTGTCGCCGAGAACCTGTTCAATTCCAGGGCCAACGGGCCTGACGCACGCTTTCGCCCCTGTCTCGACAAGCAAGGCGTAACCGAAGTCGCGTGAGATGAGGAGCGTGGCCGTTTTGGCGTCGTCGCGAAAGCGGATGAGATAGCCCCAGTCGTGCTCGCCGCTCGCCGCGTCGGCCCAGTCGAAGCTGTAATCGTTCAGCAGGCTGTGCCGCAGGTGTAAGAAGCCCGGCATCCGGCCGGCGTCGACGCAGTCCAATGGCTCATAGGCGTGCCCGTCTGCCTTGATCGCGTTCGATAGCGCGCCATTGGTTGTGGCCTCCAAGCGGCAGAGCTCAACGTTGGGGGCCCGAACCATGAGGCTCGCTGCCTCACGCCCCCATAGTTCCAGCGGGCGCCGCTGCAAACTTTGCCGATACCACCAGCCACCAGCGGCACCCGCCAGGCCTATCGCGACCACGGCCAGCAAGGCGTATTTACCTGAGATCAGCTTAGGCGAGGGGCCGGCCGTTTGCGCCCTATCCATCGTTCTACTCGCCCCCCATCCCGCCTGTTTTGTGCAGCTCGGCAATGCGTTGCGGCGAATAACCGAGCCAATCAGCCAACACTTCGTCGGTGTGCTCGCCAAGGTCGGGCACGGCTGGGGCCCGAGGCACCGGCTCGTCTTGCCAATGGACCGCTCCGCCCAGCAGGCGATAACCGCGTCCCGCGGAATCGACCGTGTCGAGCACCATCCGGCGAGCGGCCACCTGGGGCGACTGGAAAATTTCGTCCAGCGCCAGCACCGGCGAATGGGGCACTTCGGCCGCGCTCAGCAGCGTCTGCCACTCGGCGGTTGTCCGCTGGGCAAAGAGTTGCTGCAACTGCGGGATGAGGACGTCGCGGTTCTCGACGCGCGCGGGATTCGTGGCGAAACGGGCGTCGGCCGCCAATTCACCGCGGCCAACCGCCTGGCAGAACCGTTTCCATTGCCGGTCGGCGCCCACGGCCAGCACCAGGTGCCCGTCGGCCGTGGCGAAGGCTTCGTAAGGCACGATCTGCGGATGGGCGTTTCCCCAACGCCGCGGCCGCTGGCCCGCGAGCAACGATCCTTGGGCGACGTTCACCAGGCTGGCCAGCGTGCAGTCGGCCAAAGCGAGGTCGAACATCGTGCCCGGCCCGCCCTGGCCACGCCCGTAAAGTCCAGCCAACACGCTGGCCGCGGCGTAGAGGCCGGTGATCACGTCGGTGATGGCCACGCCGACCTTCATGGGCATGCCGTCCGGCTCGCCGGTGATCGACATGATGCCGCCGCTGGCCTGCATCATCAGGTCGTAGCCCGGAACCCCAGCCATTTCCCCCGTGCGGCCGTAACCAGAGATCGAACAGGCGACCAGGTTGGGGTTGAGCTGCTTCAGCCGCTCGGGCTGAAGGCCCAACCGTTGGAGCGAATCGGGCAAAAAATTCTCGACCAGCACATCGGCCTTGCGGATCAGCTCGTCGACCACTTCGCGGCCGGCCGGATGAGCCAGATCGAGTGCCAGCGACCGCTTGCCGCGGTTGCAGGAAACAAAATAGCCGCTTGGCCCGCCGCCGGGCACGAAGGGCGGACCCCACTGGCGCGTGTCGTCGCCCGCACCTGGCCGTTCGACCTTGACGACGTCGGCCCCCAGATCGGCCAGAAGCTGCGTGCAGACCGGTCCGGCGAGCACGCGCGACAGGTCGAGCACTTTCAGGCCTTGTAACGGATAACTCATACCGTAATCTATAACCTACAGCCTAATACCTGTAACCTCGACTTGAAAACCTACGCCATGCCGAATGCCTTTGATCCTTACCGCGAAGCCTTGGTCGTCGAGACGCAAACCATCTGGCCCGACGACTACGACGACTGGGAAGAGGCCGATCGCCAGCGCGTCGCCGCCCGGCTGCACGCCGAGCCGCAAGCGGCCGCCGAAATGGACTATTTGCGGCTGCACACCGGCTTTTGCCGGCAGATTACCGTCACGCCCGCCGATCTTGAGCGCGTCGGCAAATAGGCATCAGGCGTCAGGCAATTTGCAATTTGCAATTTGCTCCGGCGCGCCGGGATGCAATTTCCACCAACCTCCAGCCCCCAGCCCCCAAACCCCCAATCCCTTGCCCGCTCCTTCCCGCGTCTTCGTTCCTCTCGGCGAGCGCAGCTATACCATCGAAATCGGCACCGGCAACCTGACGCAGGCTGCCACGCTGCTGGTCCAACGCGGTGCGACGCACGTCGTCGTGATCACCGACGAACACGTCGAAGAGCCTCAGGCCGCCGCCGTCGCCGCGGCGTTGGCCGAACAGCGCGTGGCCGTCGATCTGGTCGTCATCGAGTCGGGCGAAACGAGCAAGTCGGTCGAAACCGCCCAGGAGCTTTGGGAGAAGCTTCTCGATCTCGACGCCGACCGCAAGACCGTGGTCGCAGCCGTGGGTGGTGGAGTCATCGGCGATCTGGCCGGGTTTGTGGCCGCCACTTATGCCCGCGGGCTGCCGCTGGTGCAGGTTCCCACCACGCTGCTGGCCCAGGTCGATAGCTCGGTCGGCGGCAAGGTGGGCGTCAATTTGCCGGGAGCCAAGAACATGGTCGGCTCCTTTTGGCAGCCGATCGCGGTACTGATCGACACGGAAGTGCTCGCCACGCTGCCCATGCGCGAGTATCGCGCCGGTCTGGCCGAGGTGGTCAAGTACGGCGTCATTCTCGACGCCGAGTTCTTCGGCTGGCTCGAAGCACACGTGGCCCAATTGAACGCCCGCGACGACGATTGCCTGCGGCACCTGATTGCCCGCTGCTGCCAGTTGAAGGCCTGGGTCGTCGGCCAGGACGAGCGGGAACAGACGGGGCTGCGGGCGGTGCTCAATTACGGCCACACGTTTTGCCACGCCTTCGAGACGCTGACAGGCTATTCGCAGCTTCTGCACGGCGAGGCGGTGTCGATCGGCATGCTCTGTGCCTCGCGGCTGGCCGAGCGGCTGGGCCGGGTTGGCACGGATGTCACCGAGCGGCAGCGGCGGTTGCTGGAGTCGCTTGGTTTGCCGATCGAGGCGCCGAGGCAACTCGATCCGGAACGAGTGCTGCGGGCCATGTCGCACGACAAGAAGGTGGAGCATGGCCGATTGCGGTTCGTGCTTCCCTCGCGGCTCGGTCATGTCGAGCTGGTCGGCGACGTGCCGGCGGACGCAGTTCGTGCCGTTCTTGAATGATGCTGGTCCCACCCCACATCGTAAGCGACGCAGTGATACAATGGGGGAAACGCAGATTTCCGAGGGACCTTTGCCATGTCGATTTCGCTTCGCCCGCTGCCGGGCACGACCCGCGACCCGCTCTATCCCGACTCCGACGGCAAACCGATGGCCGAAACCGAGTATCACCTCCTGGCCATCACTCACCTCTACGGCGTCTTGCGACAGTGGTTTCTCCCGAAGGGCGTTCACGTGGCGGCCGATATGCTGCTCTACTATGAGGAAGGCAATCCCTCGGCGGTCCGCGGGCCGGATGTGATGGTGAGCAAAGGCGTGCGGGGAACGCACCTGCGCCGTTCGTTCCGCACGTGGGAAGAAGGCGTCGTTCCCGCCGTGATTATCGAGGTCACCTCGGCCTCGACCAAGGGCGAAGATCAATTCGAAAAGCCGGCGATTTATGCCAGCCTGGGTGTGAAAGAGTATCTGCTGTTCGATCCCGTGGGCGAGTATCTGCGGCCGCGGTTGCAAGGTTTTCAACTCAAAGGCGGGCAATATGTCCCCATGCCGCAGGAGCAAACCGACCGGCTTTCGAGCGCCGAGCTGGGCCTCGATCTGGTGATCGATGCCCACCTGCTGCGGGTCGTAGATCCAGCGACCGGCACTCGCTTGCCGACCAGGGAGGAATACCAGGAACAAGTCAAACGTTTGCGACGCGAGGCCGCGGAGGCGAAACGTGCGACCGCCAAAGCCGGACGCGCGGCGGCCAAAGCCGAACAGGCGGCGGCCAAAGCCGAACAGGACGCTGAGATCGAACGGCATCGCTCGGCCGCTCTGGAAGCCGAAAATGCCCGCCTCCGCGCCTTGCTCCCGCCAGATCAAAGGCAGGGCCAAGAGTAACGCTACTCCGTCTTCAATTCGATGTTCTTCGGCGCCGAGACCGCCAGCGCCACGCCACCGGGGCCTTGGTGGTTTTCGACCTTGATGACAATCGTGTTGCGGCCGGCAATCAAGGGCACTGAGAACTGGTCGTCGGCCTGGCCGAGGGCCCGGTCGCCCCGATATTCGTGGACCAGCTCGCCGTTGACCCACACCTTGCTGCTGTCGTCGCTGCCCAAAAGCAGCCTCGCCGGCTGGTCCGCATCGCTGTCGGCGAAGATCAGAAAATAATTCGTCACGCCTTCCGCCGGCACGCCCAGCCGGTGTGCCAGCTTCACTTGGTCGACGCCCACGAAGCCCAGAGAGTTGTCGGCTTCGACCGCGTCCCAATGGCACGTCTTGTTCGCGGCGCCGGTGTAGGCGGCGTTCAAATCCGGTTTGGCAAGCGTCTTTTCGGGGCCGAAGTCGCGGTCGATCCCGCGCTTGTCCGGGCTGGCGAACGGCCCCAGCAGCCGAAACCGCGTCACCGGTTGCACGCCGCTGGTCAGCGAGGTGAGATACGCCAGCAAGTCGGCCGCGTCCTTCGCCGTCACGTCGCGCAGCACGAGTTCGGGCATGAGCGATTTCCGCTGCGCTTCGAGTGCCTCCACGTCGCCGGCGGCCACCGCAATCAGCTTGCCCGTCGCGTCTTTGAGCACGACCCGCTTGTCGTCCTTTTCGACCAGAAAGCCGGCATACACCTGGCCCCGCGTCGTTTCCAGCAGGTAGGCCGTGTATTCGGGCGCGATCGCCTTGGAGGGATCGAGAATCGTTTCCAGCAGCGTGGCCCGTTCGTATTTCTTGCCGATCATGCTCAAGTCGGGACCGATGGCCGCGCCGACGTTATGAACCCGGTGGCAGTTTTTGCACTGGGCCGCCGAGCTATGAAAAAAGATCTCTCGCCCGCGTGCGGCATCGCCGGGCATCGCCAGAATCTCTTCGGGCTTGATCGCGGCCCCCAATCGCTTCGGCCGCTGGCTTTCAGGAATGAACCGCTCGTACAGCACGCGCACATTCGAATCAGGATGGTTGGCGGCCTTGGCAATGGCCGCTTTGCGCAACGGCGCCGAGAGCGACTGGGCGTCGATCCAGCGCAGAACGACCAGCGCGCCGCCGACCGACGACACCAATTGATCGACCGCCTTGGTCTTCACGTCATCGGCCACGCCTCGGTCGCTCAGCACCCGTTTGACGGCACTCCAGTCTTGCAACTCGACGAGCGCCGAGAGCGCCGCCTGACGCACCACCGCGTCGGAATCGGCCAGCAGCTTTTCGAGCGCCTGCCCGGTGCCGCGAGCATGAAGCCGGGCAGCCGTTTCGATCGCCTTCTGCCGCACTTCTTGGTCGGCCTTCACGTCGGCGGCGAGAGCCAGCACTTCGCCGCCGACCTGCCCAAGCTGGTTGTCGCCGATCAATCGCAGCGCGGCGAGCCGCCGGTCGTTTTTGGCCAGCAGTTCTCGCAAAATGGCGGCCAGTTCCGGCTTCTCTTTGAGGTCTTTCCAGATGCCCGACAGGTTTGAACCGAGCAGGCTCAGAGCCAGGTTTCGCAGATCGGCGCTCGCCTTCTCGTCAACCACGAGCTTGAGCACGGCCGCGCCCGCTTCCGCCGATGCGCTGCCGCCAAGCTGCTTGAGCAAGGCCGTTCGGGCGGCCTCATCGAGATTCGAGGCGGCCAGGCTCCGGGTGGCAAAGTCGGCCGCCTTCTTCGGATCGAGCACCTGTAATAGCGCCAGATTATTCAGCGAGACCTTACCGGCCGATTCCAAGGCGGCATACAGCTCGGCCTTTCGATCGCCGACCGCAATGTTGATCGCTTCAAGCTGATATCGGTCGCTGCCGGCGTAAGCCGACGCCAGTTCGATGAGCACGTGCTGGGCCTTCGTTCCCGAAAGTTTCGGCAGCGCCAAGAGCACTTCGCGTCGCACTTCGGGCGAGGCATCGCCGGCCATCGCCAAGATCGCATCGGCTTGCTCGGCACCGTGCCGGCGGAGAATTCTGACCGCCAGGGCCCGCATGGCAGCGTCGATGCTCTTGAGTTCGTCCACGACCGCGCGCCGGCCATCGCCGCCCATGCGATCGAGCACCCACATCGCCCGAGCGCGATGATTCGGCCCGGCGTCTTTGAGCAGCGCCTTGAGCGCCGCAATGCTTTCGCCGCCGCCCTTCAGCAACCGCTCGCGGGCCAGATACTGCGTGGCCAGATTCGGATTCTGCAGTCCTTCGATGGCGTCGGCCACGGTCTGATACGGCCCCGGCTTGCCGGTGCGAGACAGTTTCTTGCCGTGGGGCCGCAGCAAAAAGATGCGGCCGCGGTCGGGGTCGTTGTAGGCGTGCCCGCCCACGCCGCCGTCGTACCAGTCGGAAACGTAAAGGCTACCGTCGGGCGCGGTGCATACATCGTCGGGCCGGAAGTAATTGTCGCCCTGGTTCGAGACGAACACGCGGCTGGCGCCTTTCATGCCGTACCCGGACTTCTCGTGACGATAAATGCGGACCTCGCGCGGGCCGGGATCGGTGTGCAACGGGGCGTTCTTGTAGTCGGGGCCAAAGGCATCGCCTTCGTAATAGCAGATGCCGCTGGGCGAGCCGAAGCCGGTGACGATCGTGGCCGGCACGAAGCCGGGAATGTGTCCGCGGAAGTGCCAATGTTCGCCGAAAGGCGTGCCCGGCGGCACCTTGGCGGGCGGACCGCCAAACCAGCCGTAATTGCCCCCTTCCATGATCCAGCAAATTCGGGCGCTGAAGTTGCCGTCGTTGTCGTTGTCGCTGCAATACGGCTCACCGAACGAGCTGACGCAAATCTCGTAAGGGTTGCGGAAGTTGACGGCCACCGTTTCAAGCCGGCTGCCGTCGAGTTCGCCGCGGAGCATCGCTCCCCAGCGAAACTCGATGTGCGAGCCGTCGCTGCCGGTGACCTTGAAGCCGGTGTCGCCGTGGCTCATCCACCATTTGTGGTCGGGGCCGAGCACGAGGCTGTGGGCGCCGTGGTCGCTGTTCTTGCCGCCGAAGCCGGTCAGCAGTTTTTGGGGCGCGCCGTCGGCCAGCAGGTCGCCGTTCTTGTCTTCATAGACCCACAGGTCCGGGCTGGTGGCCACATACACCTTATCGCCGGCCACGCAGATGCTCATGGGGGCAAACACGCCTTCGGCGAACACGGTCATTTTGTCTGCTCGGCCGTCGCCGTCGGTGTCTTCGAGCACCTTGATCTTGTCGGCCGGCGGCTCTTTGGCCTTCGACCGATACCACTGGATCTCGGCCACCCACACGCGGCCCTGCGTATCGACGTCGATGGCCGAGGGGTTCGTGATCATCGGCTCGCAGGCGAAGAGCGATACGTCGAAACCGTCCGGCACGACGAGTGTCTTCCGTTCTTGTTCGGCCGGTAGTTGAGCGAAGGCTTGAGCAGCGAAGCCGAGCAGCCAGGAAACGAGGAGGGCGATGCGCGGTAGGCTCATGCGGTGGCGGGGGATGGGGGGTTGGAAGATGACTAACCACTAACAACGGACCACGGACGAACGAGAATTATACCTTCCCCTAGAATCGCTCCGCAAATCGTGTCCAGCGGGCGTCAGTCGGAATTGCTAGACGATGATCTTGTTGCCGAACAGAAGCCGATCGACGTCGGCCAGGCGGAACTCGCGCCGCTTGCCAATACTTTCGTTGACCAGCCGCATCAGTGCCTCGGCTTCGATGAACACCACGCCGCGAATCGGCGTGCCGGTCATGAACCGGGCGAGTTTTTCGAGATCGTCCTGGCGAAAGCCGCGTTCTCCCGGGTTCGGGGGTGTTGGGGGCTGGGCGCTGATTTGCTTGTGAAAAACAAAAATCAATCGCGCCGCCTGGGCCATCTAAGTTGGCAGGGGCCAGCGGCTTAGGCCGACGCGCGAAAACGTCGATGCCGGCTTGTACAAGCGCGGAACCATCTGGCGGCTCTGTATGCAACGCCCTCCGTGGCGTTCCGAGGTCGTGCGAGCTTGGCGCCGACCCCGCTCCGCGGAACGCCACGGAGGGCGTTCCCCACAGAGCGATCCTCGTTTGTGCAAATTTGCACAAACGAGAAAAACCCGAGGGATTTCATCATCTCATAGCTCCGACGAGGGGATGCGGGATGAGGGATGAGGGATGGCCTAAATAAAGTCGCGAGTTCCGCGTTGAGGGGCGTTCCGCGGTGGTCCGGTCCTGCCTTCTCGCACTTTACTCGCCGACTGGCTTGGGCACGTATCGTAGGCATCACGCTCCGCCGTGATGGAACCTTTCGGCCGCGGATCCTGAGTAGAGTAGGCGGGGAGGCCAGCCTCCCCGCCTACTCTACTCATCCGTCCTTTGAGCGCGGTTCATCCCTGATGGCTCATCACTCATCTTGCACGGCCATTGGCTTGCATCGCTCTCGCGATGCGCTCGTCCACCGCTTGGCTGATTCCGGTCCCCCGTCTCTCATCCCTCATCTTTATCCACGGTTGCCTAACCCGGATTATTCATGGCCCCACACTAACCCGAAGCGCAAGCGAGGAAGGGCAACCGACTTACCTCGCTTGCGCTTCGGGTTGGTATGCGCCCAGTCTGCGCTGGAATTCGTGGGGCCATGAATAATCCGGGCTAATATATATGCACAAAATTAGCCGCATGCGTACAGATTAGGCAGTCGCGCGGATTGCCCCCTCCAATTAGGTACGAGATGCTAAAAAACGCCGTGTTTGACCGGCTATTGCAAATTTGCAAAAGCCGTGCGCCGAGGTGCCGCGTTGGACCCCGCGCGGCCCGACTGCTCAATTCTTAGGCACGCCAGCATGGCCGTAAAAGGTGGCAGGAGAAAATCGCCGAAACGATCACCCGCGACCAGCGCCAAGCCGAGCTGCTAAAGCGCGGCGGCTGGAAGGTCTTAAGGTTTTGGGAGCACGAACTGGGTACCGGTGACATGCCCTCCGTCGTCGCCAAAATCACCGGCGCCGTGCGACTGCCAGCGTGATGGCTGCTTTCATCCGCGTTGTAACGGGTTCCGTTCCATGCCCGCCATCATAGCGTAGGCGGGGCGGCATAAAACAAGCCGACGCGCTGGCGGCGAGCCGTCGTGCCCCTGCTTCCCACGCTGCCATGCCCGCCATCATATGACGGCAGCCGGGACGCTCACGCGCCACCCAGATACTTTCCCCATGCTTGCATGAGCCGATCGTGGTTTGCCACAAGGATCCGCTCGATCTGTTGCAGTTCTGGCACCTCAAAACCGTAGTTGCTGGCTAGGCCGATGGGATCGAGCCAGTATTTCGCCTCTCCTGGCTCGCCCGTGATGTGAACGTGCGCTGGCTCCGCGCCTTCGTTGCAGCAGAGGAGGAACCGCAGGCGGTCGATCCGTAGCACCATGAACATGCCCCCATCATAGCGCCGGCAGGGCGGCATACAACAGGCTGGCTCGCAGGCGGCGGCCACGCGACGGCCCGCCGTCAGCCCTGCTGCTCCTGCACTCGCCTGTCTGGCGAACTCGCCAGTTCGCAGCCGAAGGGGTGTCGCCGGCAGCCGTCGCCGGCCAGCGTGTCTTCAGTTCCGGCTTCGGCCTCATGCTCGCATGGCCGGCCAGGTGCCGGCGCGCGAGCGCGCGGCCGAAGAAGGCTCCTGTACGTAACCGGCCGCTTCCTTTAGCTATCAGTGATACAGCGATAGCAAACCACCCAGCAAACCCGTATCAGCCAAAACCAATGCTGGTACTCCAGCAAGGGCGAAAGAGGCTCGCTTTCAAGCCGCGATCGACGGTGGCGGGTATTACGCAGGGGCGACGTCATTTCTGGCGACGGTCTAGTCGTCGCTCGGCCAAAATGGCCAGCGGTTTCGGATGACCGTAGTCTTGATTTCGGCGAAAGGAGTCGCCATGCCCGCCACGATTCTACGCCCGCCCAGGAAGGGCCGCAAGCATTTGTCCGCAGACCCGTTGTACAAGTTGTTGCGTGGAAGTTTTGAGCGCGTGCCTGACCCGCGCCGGGAGGGCTCTAAAGGCGGGTGTCTTGCTTCGCTTCAGGTCAAACGACCGCTTGCGCGCCACTGGCAAAAGGCTGGGTGGCAACGTCGATCAGGGTTTCATCGATTTCGTGCGAGTTTAGAACCGTTTCTCGAAGTCGGCAATGTCACCGGCAGCGGCCGACGAGATGGTTCTCGCTGTCCGGCGAGGAGCGAACCCGCCGACGACGTATCGACGCGGAGTTGAAAGAAGCCGTGAGTACCAACTTGGCGATCAGCAACTCGCAAGAGCCATTTCCCCCATCGCTCTCGACCTTTCCGCCCAAGCCGCTCGCGCAGCGGCGGGCCACCCGCGTTCTCCGTCGTCGTACCAGAAGTGATCGCCGATCGCTTCCGGAGATCCCTGGTCCGCCAGCTCCAGGCAGCATTGTGCGGCCAGCCGCCCACAGTACAACGCCATCGCGGTTTCGACTTCCTGGCGATTCACTTTGTCGGCGCAACGAGAGTTCACGTAACAGCGGTATCGCAGCAGCTTGAACTCACTGCTGACAGCAATCAGTTGCCGGGCAACGACGCGTCTTCGACCCGCATCGTCGTCGGTGAACATGAAGACCACCTGCTTGTTGGCATCGTAGGCATTGGCGAGCACCGACATTTCATTGCAATCGCCGAGACTCAAACACGTCTGGAAATAGGCTCCCATCAGGAAAACGTGGCGCAGGTCGCTGATCAACGCGATCTCCATCGTTCGACCACCAATCACAACCCAATCCGGCTCGGCCGCCAGCCACTGACCGAGATCGACGCCGCGAACAAGCGCCTGGCCCAGCCAGTCGTGGTTTTCGGCGAGATGGCGCTTGTAGTCGCGGCCATGGCAGTCGTGGGCCGCAATCACCTCGCGCAGGCGATCGCGCTCCGCCTCGCTCATGGCGTCAATCCAAAGAGCGAAGTCCCAGTAATGATCGGGCGAGATGAGCGCGACCAGGCCGCCCAGATGCGTCCGGCATGTGGCGAGAGCGAGTTTGCGCATCACGGCGCTCAGGCTCTCGATTCCCAACAACAAGAATGCCTCTTCGGCAGCCCGGCGGATCTTGGCGGCATCCGGCGATGCGCCGGGATCGTTTTCAAGGTGCTGCAATCGTGCTTGCCCGGCGGCGTCGAGTGCGCCGGCTGCCCGGCGGGCGCGCAAGACCTCGCGTTCGCGCTGCCAGCGTTCGTGAACGCCCAGCAGTTTGCGAAGCGACTTGGGGAGCGCGTCTTTTCGCCCGGCGAGCTGTTGATACACGGCGATTCGGTCGAGCAAAGGCCGGAAATCGTCGGGACCTTTCGGGCGGCGGGCGGCTGCCAGGCAGGGAGCAAGCTGCTCGAACCAACCATGCTGCTGGACGCTCGGCAGATACCGGTCGTAAAACGTGGCGCTGAGGACTTTTCGCATCCTGGGCGTGAGCGCGCGCGCCGATACGGAACCCAGCCATGCCAGCCAGGCATGCACAGGCTCAAGGTCTTTCTTGCTTTGAATGCGACCCACCAGCGGTGTCAGTTCATCGCTGCTCAACGGCCAGCCGCGCTGCGTAAAGGCCTCACTGAGACGCCGGACAGCGGGAATGTTCAGACACGAATACACGAGGCTGTACAGTAATCGCTGCTCGCAGGCCCAGGCAGAGTCGGCCAGTGAGTTGCCTCGTGCCAGCAACTGGCGAAGTTGACCGAAGTCAATTTCGTCGGGCGACCCAGGCAATTGATCGACGGCGGCGAGCAGCGCGTCGTATCCGCGCTCGCCAATCTGGTCGGCGAGTTCTTGGGCGGTCCGCAAGAGCAGCGCGAAATCTTCTTTTTCGACCGCTCTGCTAAAGCATCGGTGGGGCAGTGCGGTCGCGCTGCCGTCGGCGGCGGCTAATGCCGCCAAGGCGGCGGGGACGATCTGCCAGCGCTGTCGCTGCGTCTCAGCCAACAGTTGCGAGCAGCGCCTCAGCAACAGGTCGCAGTGCTCCTGGAAGGTGCGGCCGCGGAGGCGTGCGGAGAAGTTACCTTTGCGGACGGTATCGGGAGGAAGTCGCTGGATGTGCAGGGAGACCTCCTTGAGGAGGTTGGGGATTCGCTCCTGCTCGCTGCGCCGTTTCCATACCATCACCGCCTGCTGAAAGCCGCGGACCTGCCCTTGGCAGGAAGCGTTGGGATATGCGGCCAGCAGGCGTGTCGACGCCGACAAAAAGCGTCGCGTGGCACAATCCCCCGAGAGCCAGCAAACCACTCGCGCCTGCCAGGCGATGAGCGGCGTCAGCGGGTGCTCGCGTTCTGCGTTTGCCAAGGCGGCCTCCAGCGACGCTTCGGCAACGGAATCGAGAAAGAAGGGCGCTGCCGCCGGCTCCCCTGCCGCCGGCAAGCTCCGCAAGCCAGTGCCGTAGGGTCTTCAGCCGAGAAGCAAGCCTTTCGATTTCTGTTTGCTCCCGGGCCAGCGTCGTGGCGGGGCGCCGTTTCGCCGGCTTTCGCCGCGTTTCTGCCGAGAGGTCCTTATGCCAGCGGTTCAGTGCGCGGCCAATACAATGCAGCAGATGCTGGCTTAACTCGCCGTCGCAGCCGGGGACGCCGAGATCGCGCGGGGTCGGCGTTTTGGCGAGGGCCGGGCAGCGGTCGAGGCGCGCAAGCGCCTGTTTCAGCTTGTCGTGCGCAACGCGTCCGCGAACGGCGAAGACACGGCCTTCGCCGTTCACGTAGAGCCGCGCATGAAGCACGCGCGCAAGCGAAACGTGCCGCGTATCGCGGGTGGAGGAACGAAACATAGAAGCAACCGTGCGCAGGAGATTGCACGTGGTGCCGGCCGCGCGTGCCAAGGCAGCATGCGGCGCAGAGAAGCGCAACCTCGGGCAAGAAATAGGGACCTACCACCGCCGTCGCCGGATATGCCGCAACCATGCAGCTCCAGCTTTCGCAACGGCGATGACGTTACCGCGTTGCCGAGCGAGTCGCGGCTAACCCACGCGCGGTGGCATGGTCAGCGCGATTCGCTGCGGCAATCGGCGCGATGTGGCGAGCACGTTTTTTCCTTTGCAGCGATGGTGAATGAAAGCGTCACGAGGCCCTGGCTCGGGCTTCGGTCGCATGCGATGGGTGACACGGAGACAGAAGAAAGGTTCGCAGTCGTTGCGGAAATCGCTTTGTCGTGCCCTGCCGGCGACTTGCCCGGCGAGCGCGCAAGACCAGCCGCTCGCCCAGGCGAGCGGCACGCGTAGCGTGCCGGTAGGTGCTGTTGCTGAACAGGCCGGTGGTCCGCCAACGCGTCAACAATCAATGGTACTACCGGGAGGCTCACGCCTCCCGCTCGCCAAGGCGAGCGGCTCTCAACGAAGCGCCAGGTTGGCGACGCGGCTCGTTTCTTGGTCGTCGTTGTCCCACAAGTCGGCCAGGTTGCGGCGAATGCGACGCGCGGCAGTGCGAAGATAATAGCGCCCAATCTGCAGGTCGTGGCTCGGCTCGGCCGCGTGCGTGTCGCCGAGCAGACGGTCCAGCCGGTTCAAGACGCAGCTCGAAACGTACAACTCGATGGCCGCGTCGGCGATGCGGCCAAGCTGGTACTGCCGATCGAACACCGATTCCTGGTGGCGCCGCAGCAGCCGCTCGACGTTCGAGCCGAATACGCCGATCAGCTTGGCCAGGTTCGCCGCGTCGTCCTCCAAAAGGCCCGCTCTCACCTCCACCCTGGGCGGGCCGAACAGGGCGCCCAGCCGACGCGAGGCAAAGCCGCCAATTCTGCTCAGGTTGCCGAACTGGCCAAAGGGGTTCATCACCGCGTCGAGCACGCCCTTCAGCTCCAGACCCACGTCGCGCATGCCGAACAGCCCGACGATGAATGCCCGCAGCACGTCGTTGGCCCCTTCGCCGATCATGTTGATGCGATGATCGCGCAGCAGCCGCTCGTAAGGCTCGTCGGTGAAGTAGGCTTTGCCGCCGAAAATCTGGAAAGTGTCGTTGACGATCTTCCACAGCACTTCGGTGGCGAAGACCTTGAGCATGGCCGTTTCGAGCATGTAGTCTTCGGCGCCGGAGTCGATCAAGGCGGCCGTCTGATAAGTTGCCGCTTCCATGGCGAAGGCGCCGGCCCGCATGTAGGCCAGCTTCTCCTTGACCATCTCGAAGCTGCCGATCGTTTCGCCGAACTGCACGCGGGTGGAGGCGTGCTGGGCGGCGCGGGCCAGGCAGAACTTGGCCGCTCCCGTGCAGCTTGCCCCGAACGTCGTGCGGCCGAAGTCGAGCACCGTCAACGCCACGCGCAGGCCCTTGCCAAGCTGCCCCAAAACGTTTTCCCGCGGCACAAACATGTCGTGGAAGGCCAATCGCGAGGTGGCGGTGCCGCGCACCCCGCACTTTGACATGCGGGCCTCGACCACTTCGAAGCCCGGCATGTCGGGCGTGACGATGAAGGCGGTGATCTTCGTCTCGCTGCTGCCGGCGACCGGCGTGCGGGCCATCAACGTCAGCACCTTGGCCAGCGAGCCGTTGGTGATCCAGCGTTTTTGCCCGTTGATGAGGTAGCCTTTGCCGTCGGGCGCGGGCGTGGCCTTGGTCTGCACGTTGGCCGCATCGCTGCCGGCCTCCGGTTCGGTGAGCGCGAAGGCGCTGAGCCATTCGCCGGAGGCCAGCTTCGGCAGCCACCGCTCTTGCTGCTCGGCCGTGCCGAACAGCACCAGCGCCCGAGGTCCAATCGAGTGGTGGGCATTGACGAACAGCGCGGTGCTGGCGCAGTGGCCGCCCAGCACTTCCAGCACGCGGCAATAGGAAGTCTGACTCAGCTCAAGTCCGCCGCAGCGTTTGGGCAGGCAGGCACCCAGCACGCCCAGCTTGCCGAGTCCGCTCACGACCGAGTCGGGGATCTTGGCGTCGCGGTCGATGGCCACCGGATCGATCTCCGCCAGGCAGAACTGCCGCACGCGCTCGACCAGCTCGTTGGTCTCGCGGTGGGCCGTCAGATCGGGATAGGGCAGAAGCTTGCGGCCGAGATGCCGGCCGAAGTACAGCCCTTTGGCGAAACCAGTCCGTTCGGCGCCGTCGCCGAGCAACTCCTCGGCGTCCTTGATCTGCTGTTCCCGATTCACCGCCATCCTTTGGTGCTCCTGATTCATCGCTCGCTTGCCTGCCAGGGAATCTGACCGCCACGCTGGATCTGCCGCCGCAACTCGGCCGACAACTCGGCCAGCATCTTCCGCTCGGTCTTGGCGACGTTCGTCGTCTCGCGCGGATCCCTGACCAGATTATACAGTTCCAGCGGCGCGAAGGGGCTGTCTTGCAGCAGCTTCCAATCACCGTGCCGATAGGCTTCGATCGTCTTGCCGCCGTAAGCCAACCCTCCTTCGCGGCGCACGAAGTAATAGTCGCGAGGACCGGCCGCGGCCGGCTTGCCCAGCAGCTCCGATAAGAAGCTCGCGCCGTCGATGCCCGCCGGCGGCGAAGCGCCCGCGGCTTCGAGCACGGTTGGAAAGACGTCCATCGTCAAATACGTGCGGTTGGTGTTCGTGCCCGGCGCGATGCGGCCGGGCCAGCGAGCGGCGCAGGGCACGCGCAGGCCGCCTTCGTACATGTGCGTCTTGCCGCTGCGCCAAGGGCCGTTGTTGGCCCCCTCTTCCAACAGGCCGCCGTTGTCGGACGTGAACAGCACGAGCGTGTTCTTGGCCTGCCCGGTCTTTTCGAGCGTGTCGAGCACGCGGCCAATGCCGGCGTCGAGATGCTCGATCAAGGCCACCAGCCGTTGCCGTTTCTCAGGCATCTGCGGTTCGCGAAGCTTGACTTTCTGCAGCCATTCGTCGGGCGGCTGGATGGGACCGTGCGGCGCGTTGAAGGCCAGATAGAGGAAGAACGGCTGCTTCGCTTCGGCCCGCTCCGCCAGATACTCGCAGGCCCACCGGGTGAACAGATCGGTGGCGTGTCCTGCGGGCGAGATGGTCTCGTCGTTGCGGCGCATGAAGTTGTGGCCGTGACGCAGGTGCGTGCGATAGTCGTCCATCATGTCGCCCAGGAAGCCGTGAAAGAAATCGAAGCCGTGGTCGTTGGGACGGTCGGGCCGCTCATAGCCCAGGTGCCACTTGCCCACGATGGCCGTTTGGTATCCCCGCGGTTTCAGCAGCCGCGGCAGCAGGACGGCGTGCGGACTGAGCCGCCCCCACGAGTCGGCGGGCACGTCGCGAATGACGCCCGGCACGCCGACGCGATCGGGATAGCAGCCGCTGAGCAGCGCCGCTCGGGTGGGCGAACAGACGCAGCTATTGGCATAAAAGCTGTCGCAGGTCATCCCCTCGCGAAAGATGCGGTCGATGTTCGGCGTGCGGATGTCTTTGGTGCCGAAGGCCGAGGTATCGCCCAGGCCGAGATCGTCGGCCAGAATGACGAGCACGTTGGGACGGTCGTCGCCCTGGGCCTCGATAGGGAGGCAAAGCTGGCAGACGGTGAGAAGCAACAGGAGGGGGCGGTAGATCACGGTGTCGTCCTTTCTTGGCGAGGGGCATTTGCTGAGGGCCACAGTAATCGGAAGCGGCAGGGGCGGCCAGGGGCCGGGGCGTACCCTGGACCCTCGCGGATTCGGAAAACTTCAGCGGAGATGCTTGCATCCAGGCCGCCGCCGTTATAGGGTGGCGGAAATTTCAAGACAGCGCGTTCTGGGGGATGCACGCCATGCGGATTGCCCTCGTTCTGATCTCCGCGGTTCTCATCGTCAGCCCGGCCTGGGCCAAGAAGCCGCTGCCCGAAAAAACGAAGCTCGACGCCGCCAAGATCGCCGCCCGCGATCGTTACTATAGCGAGCTGAAGGCGGCCCACGTTCCTGCGCTGAAAACCTTTCTCGACGCCGCCGACGCCATCCGCGACGACGACGTGCGACAGGCGGGTCTGCTGTTGGTGATCGCCGAGGCGGCGACGGAAGGCGGCCACGTCAAACTGGCTCTGGAAGCGCAGGACCGGCTTGGGCGGCATTTCGACTATGATGCGCTGGCCGGAAAAGTGAAAGTCATCGAGGCGGCCAGCAAGACGGCCAAGAACACCGATGCGCGAACGACGCTCGTCAACCGCGTGTTGGAATTGATCGACCAGGCGGTTGACGCCGAGCGGTTCGACATCGTCGAGCAGGCGGCCAAGGCGGGCGAAGCGATCGCCGTCAAACTGCGCGACGCGAAGCTGCGCAAAGAGCTGACGGCCAAGCGGACGAAGGCCGAGGCGCGGCGCCGCGAAAACAAAGCCCAAACCGCTGATTTGGCCAAAGCCGAAGCGATTCTCAAGAGCGACCCCGCCGACGGCGAGGCCCATCGCATCGTCGGCGTACAGCTTGCCTGCGGAGACAAGTGGAGCGAGGCGCTGGTTCACCTGGCCCAAGCCGACGATCCCGAGCTGCGCGCCGCGGCCGCCGCCGATGCCGAGCGTCCCGGCGGTCCCGAAAAGGAGGTCGCCATCGCCGACGCCTGGTGGCAACTGGCCGATAGCTTTGAGAACGAAAAGCACCGCGCGGCGTTTCGCGCACGCGCGATTTATTGGTATAGCCGGTCGGCCGCGGGTCTGAGCGGTCTGCGGCGGACGCGGGCCGCACGACGCCCGAAGCTTTCCGGCGAAGAACCGGCCGTCGCCGCCGCCGCTCGCGGCGCCGGCGACGACAATCTGGCCGAGCTGCTGTTGGCGCCAGGCGTGACGTTGCGGCTGGCAAAGATACCCGGCACGAGCGACGAGACGATCAAGCCGTTTTGGTTGGCCCAGACCGAGCTGACCGAACCTCAATGGGCGGTGACGATGGGCGACAAGGCCGAATCGCGCGATTTGCCGAAAGTGCGGATCTCGTTCACCGGCTGCCGGACGCTGTGCCAGCGGCTGAACGGGTCGCCGGCCGGCCGTCGCTATCAGTTCCGGCTGCCGACGCGGGAAGAATTCGTGCATGCCTGCGGAAAGCCCAACACCTACGCGGGCGATTTGGAGGATTATTGCTGGTGTCTCGAGAACTCGCCGGAGAAGCTTCAGCCGGTGGGCATCAAAAAGCCGAACCTGTTCGGATTGTTTGATTCCCTGGGCAACGTTTGGGAATGGTGTGACGACGGCAAGTTTTACGGCTTATCGGCATGGGACACGATCAAGAATCCGCAGCCGGCCTATACTTCGGTGGAATTGCCGAACGACTATCAGGGTCCGCGTGCCGACTACCTCGGCGGGAACGTGGGCGTGCGGTTGGCGGCGGATCTGCGGTAGAAAATGGCCAGCAGACCGGCGACAGGGAGGCCGTGGCTTGCTATACTGCGAGAGTGGTCCAAGTCTGCGCGAGCCTGCTTGAACCGATCGTAAAATCCAGTAGGCTAAAGTCCTTACGGCATTTCAGCCCACCTCGCCCTGTGCGGAGCCAGTGGTCATGGCAACCGATTCGTCGCCTGGCAGCAAGATCGATCTTCCATCGGCCGAGCCGGCCCCCAAGGCCAGGCCCGCCGCCGGCGTGCCGCCGAAAAAGCCGGCGACCAACGGCAAGGGTCTCAATACCGACACGGGCGACAAACCCGCCGCAAAAACGAGCACTACCGCCGGGGCAAACAAGGCCGCCGCAAAACCGGCCGCCAAATCGCCTGCTGCCGACACGAAATCGCCGGGCTTGAAGAAGGCAGCCGCGCCAAGCAAGCCCGCGGGCAAGGTGCCCGCGGCAGGCGACAAGGTGCCCGCGGCAGGCGACAAGGTGCCCGCGGCAAAACAAGCCGCCGGCAAGGCCAAAGTGGCCGGCAAGGCGCCGCGTGACGCGAAAACCGCCAGTTCGACCCGCGAGGAGCTGGAAGAACTCGAAAGAGTCGGCACGCTGAAAATGATCACGCTCGTGCCGGCCTGGATGATCAGCGCCATCGTACACATGGTCATCCTGTTGATTTTCGGGCTGATGCTGATGCCCGAAAAAAAGAAAGAGACCCTGCAAGCGCTGGTCGCCAAGGTCTCGGAATCGAGCGACTCCGTGGAGGAGGTCGCCGACATCAGCCAGCCGGAGTCGCTCGACACCGACGTCAACGACCTGGCGACGACCGTCGACGTGGTGACCACCTCGGAGATTGTGCCCACCGAAGTGGCCGACACTCCGGCGCCGACCGAGGTGGCGATCTCGCCGGTGGGCATTCCCACCGCGCCGGCGGGCGACCTGCTGAAAGACCTTTCGGTGGGTTCCGGCGGCACGGGCAAAGGCGCCTTGGCCGGCCGTGGCGGCACGGCGGACTCGAAGCGGGCCAGCGGTGCCACCGACGCCAGCGAGGCCGCCGTGGCCCGCGCGCTCAAGTGGCTGGCAGAGCATCAACTGCCCGACGGAAGCTGGAGTTTCGACCATACCGTCGGCAAGTGCCAGGGGCAGTGTACGCATCCGGGCACCAAGGCCGACGCCCGATTCGCGGCCACCGGGCTGGCGCTGTTGCCGTTTCTGGGCGCGGGACACACGCACAAACAGGGCAAGTTCAAGGACAACGTCCGCCTTGGCCTTTATTGGTTGGCCAGCAACATGAAGGTCACGGCCAACGGCGGCGCCATGGTCGACTCGGGAGCGATGTATGGTCATGGCATCGCCAGCATCGCGCTGTGCGAAGCCTACGCCATGACGCAAGACAAGCAGCTTGCCCCCCCGGCGCAGGCCTCGTTGAACTTCATCATGTATGCCCAGGATCCGGTCGGGGGCGGCTGGCGCTATCAGCCGCGCGAGGCGGGCGACACGTCGGTCGCGGGCTGGCAAATCATGGCCCTGAAGAGCGGCTATCTCGGCTTCCTGGAAGTCGATAAACGCAAGTGTATCCCGGGCGCCATGAAGTTTCTCGATTCGGTGCAGGCCGACGGGGGCACGTTTTATGGCTACAACAAGCCCGGCAACGGGCCGGCGACCACGGCCATCGGCTTGCTCTGCCGGATGTACATGGGCTGGCCGCACGAAAAGCCGGAGCTGGAAAAGGGCGTGAAATACCTCGCCGGTATCGGTCCCCAAACCGGCAACATGTACTTCAGCTATTACGCCACGCAGGTGCTCCATCAGTACGATGGCCCCGACGGCGATATCTGGACCGGCTGGAACACCAAGATGCGCGATTCTTTGGTGGCTTCGCAGGCGATGGCGAAGCACGAGACCGGAAGTTGGATGTTCACCGGCGCCGATCACGGCTTCGAGCAGGGCGGGCGGCTTTATTGCACCGCCCTGGCCACCATGACGCTGGAAATCTACTATCGTTACATGCCGATCTATACGCAGAAGAGCTCGGAAGACGACTTCGAATAAGATTTGAGGCGTCAGGTTTCAGGCGTCAGGCGTCAGGACAAACAACCTGACGCCTGACGCCTGATGCCTGACGCCTACCGATGGTGGGCCGGCGCTCGCAAGCTCGCTGGTCCCACCCTACAGGACCAAACCTCATGCCGCCCCCATCCACCTTTGCGGCCGGACAGTCGGTCGTGGCGAACAGCCTGAGCAAAATCGGGGGCCAGCCTACAGCCACATCTCCACCACCCTTGTCCGTTCAGCCGCAGCCGCTGCCCGGCATGTCGTCGCCCGATGGTCCGGAAACGGTCGTCCCCCTGTGGGCCACCGAGCAGGTCCATCGCTTCTGGCGGCAGGCATCGAGTAGCCTGATCAGCCTGGTGTTGCACGCGCTGCTGGTCATCCTGCTCGGACTCTGGTTCATTCCACGAAACGCCGGAACGTCGATGGCGCTCACCGCCTCGCTCGCCGACCTGGCCTCCAACGAGGAGGCGTTGAGCGCCAACGAGTTTGTGGCTGAAACCGGCCAGGACGAACCGGTGAGCGAGGCCGCGGCGAGCACGCTGGAGCAAACGGCCGGCGATCTGGATCGAAGCATCGCGGCCGACGCCCAAACCACCGACGTGACGCCGCTGGAAACCTCGACCGAGCGCCGCGCGGTGCGGGTCGATGCCACTCAGGCCCTGGTGCCTTATTCGGCCGGCGTGCTCGGCAGCGGCGAAGACTATGGAGGCGACGCCGACGTCAGCGGCGCGTTGGCCGGCCGGGGCAAAGCCGCCCGTGCTCGTCTGACCCGCGAGGGTGGCGGCAGCCCGGAGAGCGAAGACGCCGTCTCGCGCGGCCTGCGGTGGTTGCAGGCCCATCAGCTTCCCAGCGGCGGTTGGTGTTTCGACCTCAAACAAGGTCCGTGCCAGGGCCACTGCCGCGATCCGGGCAGCGAAGTCTCGACCACCGGCGCCACGGGGCTGGCCCTGTTGGCCTTTTTGGGCCGGGGCGAAACGCACTTCGAAGGCGAATATCAGGAGACCGTCAAGCGGGGCATCTACTATCTGACCGGCCAAATGCGCATCGGCGAGCTGGGCGGCGACCTGCGGGGCGAAAGCGGCGGCACGATGTACTCGCACGGCATCGCCGCGATCGCCCTGTGCGAAGCCTACGCCATGACGCGCGACCCGACGCTGCAGCCGTTCGCCCAAAAGGCGATCGACTTCATCGTCGGCGCGCAAGACCCACGCACCGGCGGTTGGCGCTACGAGCCGCGCATGCCCGGCGACACCACGGTGAGCGGCTGGCAGATCATGGCGCTGAAGAGCGGGCAGATGGCCTATCTGCGGGTGCCCTATGAAACGATCGAGCGGGCCAGCCATTTTCTCGACACGGTGCAGGTGGAGAACGGCGCCCGTTACAGCTATCTGCCGCGGTTGAAGGAAGGCAAAGAGTTGACCATCAGCGCGGTGGGCCTGCTCTGCCGGATGTACACCGGTTGGCCGGTGGAGCGCCCGGCCTTGCAAAAGGGGACCGGCTATCTGGCGCAAGAAGGTCCGTCGCTGCTGGGTGAGCACGCCAACATTTATTACAACTATTACGCCACGCAGGTCATGCACCACAACGGCGGCGAGCGGTGGCACGTCTGGAACGAGCGGATGCGCGACTTTCTGGTGGCCACGCAGGCCACCGAGGGGCACGAGTCGGGAAGCTGGTACTTCGACGGCGGGCAGGCCCGAAAGGGCGGCCGGCTGTACGTCACGGCCATGGCCATCATGACGCTGGAAGTTTACTATCGGCACCTGCCGTTGTACCGATAGCCGGTGGCAAACACGCTCTCCAATTCGGAACAAAACTCGCATAACTTAACCGCCTCCGAGCCGTCGATTTTACGCAGGCCGATGGTGGGCCGGCGCTCGCAAGCTCGCTGGCCCCACCTTACGACTTGGATGAATCGGAAATCTAAAATCGATGCGCGTCATTCCAGTCATTGACCTGATGCGGGGAGAGGTGGTGCGCGGGGTCGGCGGGAAGCGCGATCAGTACCGGCCGATTCAGAGCCGGCTGTGCGAGGGTTCGTCGCCGAAGGCCGTCGGCGATGCTTTTCGGCGGTTGGGGTTCTGCGAAGTTTATGTCGCCGATTTAGACGCGATCGGCGGCGCGGAACCCGACTGGACCTCGTACGGAGCGCTAATCGGCTGCGGCATGAAGCTTTGGGGTGACGCCGGTGCTGCCGGACCGCCCGCACTAACAAAAATGATGGGCTATCGGCATGGTGGTCGGTGTCTCGATACATTGATCGTAGGTTTGGAGTCGCTCGTCGATTCCGGGCTTCTCGCGGAGAGTGTCGCCTTGGTGGGGGCGACCCGGCTCGTGTTCAGCCTCGACCTTCGCCGCGGTCGGCCGATTGTCGGCTGTCGGCAGTGGCGCAAGCTGCCTGCCGAGAAGATCGCCGAGGAAGCAGTCGGCATGGGCATTCAGCGTATGATCGTGCTCGATCTGGCCCGCGTCGGCGTCGATGGCGGCGTTGGCACGCTCGATCTCTGCCGCCGATTGCGCAGGGAGTTTCCCGCGCTGGAGATCACGTCCGGCGGCGGCGTCCGTTCTCTCGACGATCTTCGCCTGCTGGCCGATGCCGGCTGCGACGCCGCCCTGGTCGCCTCCGCGCTGCACGACGGCCGGATCGCGGCAGAGGACGCGATCAAAGCAACTACGGATGGGCACGGACGGGGAAGACAGAAGCGATGACGGTTTGGGCTTCAATCGCTCTCACATCACTGGCACGGATACTTCGGATAAGGCCATTCACGGTAGTAGCTCGCGCACCGCGAACTCGGCGCCTGCGAAGCGTGGGCTGGTGAAACGATCGCGCACACCGTGGACACGCATGACGCTGTAGCGCCCAGAGCGCGGTCTGGTATATACGACAACGCGTTTGGCCTTGAGGTCGACGATCCACAGCTCGCGAATGCCCGCCTTGGCATACAGCGGCGCCTTGACCTGAGTATCGTAAGCCAGCGAGCTGTCGGCCACCTCGATCAGCACCTGCACTTGCCGCGGCAACGGATGGGCGTCGACGTAGTCATCGTCGCGCGGAACGAGCAGGGCCACGTCCGGGTTGGGCTCCGACCAGTCGGGAATGACGACGGGGCATTGGACGCTCAACTGGGTGCGATCGCCAAGCAGTCTGGGCAGCACGCGGGTGAGCCGGCGCACGCAGGCCGCGTGAGGACTGCCGATTGGGCTCATGGCGACGATTTCTCCTTCGATCAATTCAAGGCGATCGTCCTCGCGCAGAATGCCGGTCTCGACCATCTGGTCGTATTCGGCGACGCTGAAAAGACGGCGTGAAGGTTGGATCGACATGGCTCTTTTGACTCCGCAAGGATTGTAACACGCAAGGGAGCCGCTCCACCAGTCGGGTTCGCCTGGGGCCGACACGTCACTTGCCCGCAGGCATTCGGCGCGATAGCCTGATGACCGTCATCACTCGCCCTTGCGTTAGACCATCGAGGTACGCCATGTTTATCCAGAGCCGATCCGCCACAGCCGCCTTCGCTTGCTTGATTCTCGCTCTGACCGCCGCGGCGTCGCCTGTTTTGGCGCAGACATGGTATTGTGTGCCGATGGAAGCGTGCGTGTGATCCAGAACACGATCGACCTCAAGACGCTTGCGAACCTGTTTAACCGGCACGACGGGCAAGCCGTCAACGTGCCTTGAACGCATGGGTGTCGGTGCAGTTGGCGGTCAAACAGGTTCACAGGCGAGCGCCCATCACAAAAACGTCGCCGCCCCTGGAAAAGCGGGCCGGCTGCCGCCATGCTATTCCTCACGCGGTCGCACGTTCGCGGCCGCGGCGAGCGTTTTTGACGGCGAGCGGTCCTGATGGCAATTGAATTTCGTTGTTCCCAGTGCGGCAAGCTGTTGCGGGTGGCCGACGACGCGGCGGGCAAGCACGCTCGCTGCCCGAATTGCGGGGCCGTGCAACCGGTGCCGGCCGACGGTCCTCAGCCCGAAAGCCCTTTCGGCCCAGGCCCTGCGTCGCCCTCTCAACCTGCGCCGGCGGATGCCGAAGACCCTTACCACTCGCCTCCGTCGACAGCCTGGCATTCGCATCCGTCCAGCGCGAACGTCTTTCAGCCGACTCGCATCGATGCCGGCGATGTTTTCGCTCGGACGTGGGGGATTTTCAAGTCCCAGTTCGGCATGATTCTGGGCGCGTCAGCGATTTTCTATGCATGCTTTTTGCCCCTGGCCGGCGTAGGGTTTCCCATGGTCATGCTGGTGATGGGACAAAGAGGCCAACAGCCACCGCCATTATTGCTGTTTGGCGCTCTTTTCCTGCTCCAGGTGTTGCTCTTCTTGTTTGACACTTGGCTGCAAACCGGCCTCGCTATTTTCATGCTCAAGATCGCACGGGGCCAAACGGCGGAGCTGAGCGATCTCTTTTCAGGAGGGCGATTTTGGCCCCAGGCGGTTCTGGCCCGATTTGCGTTCGTTTTAGCGGTGGCCGTAGGCGAGATGTTTTGCCTGATTCCAGGCATCGTCGCGGCCTTGATGTTCAGCCAATACCTCTATTTGGTAGTCGATCGAGACCAGCGTGGATTAGAATCGCTGCGTATGTCGAGCACCTTGACGCACGGCAACAAGCTGAACCTCGTGTTGCTGGCGCTGATCATGATGGCCGTCGGCTTCGTAGGCGAAATGGCGTGCTGCGTGGGCGTCATACCCGCTTTCGGTTTCATCAATTTGATGTGGGCGGTGGCCTACGTGGTGATGACCGGCCAGCCGACGGCGGATGAGATTCTGCTTGAACCGCCGCCGTTCGCCGCCGAACCGGGCAGCGAGTTTCGCTGAGCGCCATGGTATGCGGTGGCTGGGGCAGAGCCTAAGCGATGCCCCGGTCGTGGCTCACCG
>DATLUO010000177.1 GCA_035533075.1 Pirellulales bacterium
ATCAAACGGGTCGTCGTTGTGGTTGCGCCGTGATGCCGGGCAGTTACGGGTCGGGTAGCTCCAACCTTTTTCCTGGGATGTACCGCCTCTGACAGGGGCCATCGAATTGGCTACATCGGAGATTTTACCGAGTCATGCTGCCACGGCCCCTCGAAACTACGGCTGGCGTTGTCTTGCGATACGCTCAGGGTGGGAGGAAGGTGGCCGGGACAACATCACAGGCTTTCGCTTCACGCAAGCCAGCCAACGCCGCTTGAGCGTAATCCTGCACGGCTTTGACGTCGTGGGCGTTCTGCTCGGCGCCGCAGCTGCTGCCCGCCGACGCCAGAATCTCGTCCAGGGTCGTCTTCCACGGCCGCTCGAACGACCCATCCTGAAAGCGCACCACGGCGAAGGCCTCAAACTTCCCGACATCCACTCCCACGATTACCGGACCAGACGACGCCTTCGCCAAAACGTCTTCCAACTGCACATGCTTGACTTCCGTCGAACGATAGGCTTTGCTCTTGCTCACGGGGACGACCTCCTAAAAACAGGGTTTCGGGTTGGTTACAACAATAACTCAACCTTAACCCTTTCGAGGCGTCCCCGCTCTTTACCCATCTATAGCCAACTACGGCTTACTTCGTCTCCGCGCCCTCGGGTGCCCGGACTGATCCGAGAGCCGAGGCCCAGCCCTCGGCGTCGTCATAAAGGCGACGGATGAACTGGCACTCCCAGAGCGTCCTGGCCGATTGTGGACCGGGCGGGAGCTGCCTGCGGACCACTTGAGCGAGCATGAAAATCAGCGTGCCTCGCGTGCCCAGCGAAACCGCCACGGCGTCTGTCTCGCAGACGGACGACGTGTAGAAGGAGATGCCGTTGTCGTAAAGCTCGTGGCACTCGACCGGCGAAAAATCGTCGACTTGCGGCGGGCGTCCCTCGCGATAAGGCGCAGCCCACTGGCGGCAAGGGTAGGGATACCGTAGCGAACGCGGCGCGACTTGGAGAACCGGGTCGCTCGATGGCCCCGCTGCGCCGTCGCGAAGTCTTGCCCCCACATCGGCATGATCCGGGCGCCGGGTTTTCGACCGTTGTGATTCGGACGGTACACCAACGGGGTTGAGGACGGCTGCGTCCGAGTCCGGGTTGCCCGCCTTGTTGCACCGCCCGACGGCTTCGGCGCCGCCCACTTCGGCGTGGCGGCTGTGATCGCACGAGGCGCCCGCGGAGTGAGTCGCGGCGGCCCGACAGGCATGGCGGCGTGTCAGCAGCCAGATTGCCGCGCCGATCGCGCCGCAGATCCAAAACACTCCGGCTGTGAAGAGTAGGAGACTCGTGACCACTCTCGCCGCTGCCCTTGGGGTTTGTCCAAGGATCTCTAGTGCGCCAGTGGCTGCGAGTCAAACATATTGGGGCTGGGGGTTGGGGGGATTGGGCGTGCTCCAGCCTCGACCGCGAGATCGCCCTGCGCGGCACCGAGACGACAAGTGCGCCTGCGTTCTCTGTAAACCATTTATGCACAATACTTTACGGCGATGCAGACGGGCGGGCGCCCTGTCGCGCGGACACGGCGCGCAAAACAAAGGCGCCGCGCGCACGGCGCTTTTGTTTTGCGCGCGCGGCCCGTCATGATCACGGTCGAGACGGCGCAAAACAAAAGCGACACGCGTGTCGCCAACCCCCAACCGCCAACCCCCAACCCCTAACACGCTACCAGATCCCGCTCTTCGGCAGCCTCCGCGGCGTCGTCGGCCTCCAGCCGGGCCACGAACGCGCATCCCACGCGATACTGCACCGGCTCGTCCTGCGAGAGGGCCGTCACGTTGGCGATGTTGGCCACCATGTACCGCGCCTTCTCTCCCACCCCCAGCCGCACTACAAACGCTTGACAGTCCGGCGGCGAATCACAGACGAACGAGATGCCTTTGGCCGAGATGTCGCTGGCCCGCATGGCGACGAACGCGCTTGGCGGGGGAATCCCTGTGCCGCCACCGTATTTGGCCACCTGCTGCAATGTGTCGAACGCGTGCCGCACAAGATTTTGGTCCGGCTTGATCTGCATCGCCGCGCCGCCGTCGTGCAGAAAAGCGCAGTTTCGACCGTTGTGCTTGGCCGCATACAGAGCTTCATCGGCCCGCTTGATCAGCGCGGCCGGCTGGTCTTCGGAGACCGTCATCGCCACGCCAATGCTCACCGTCACCGGAAACTCGTGCTCCCCTTCCTGGAACTTCTTGGCGGCGATCGTGCCCCGCAATCGCTCGGCGACATTGCTTGCGTCCGACAACTTGATACCGGGCAGAATCACTGCGAACTCTTCCCCGCCGTAACGCGCCGCCAGGTCCATCTGCCGAAGGGAACTCGCCTGCAGGCCGGCCACCCACTTCAGCGCGGCATCGCCCACCGGGTGCCCGTAGCGGTCGTTGATCTGCTTGAAACGGTCGATGTCGACCAACAGCAGCGAGACGGGCACCTTGTGCCGCCGCCACTGGTCGATCCGACGGAGCAGTTCTTCGTCGAAGCTGCGGCGGTTCGGCAGCCCGGTGAGGGCGTCGGTGCGCGATTCGGCGGCCAGCGCATCGGCCTTCCGCCGTTGCTGCTCGACTTCTTGCTGGGACATGGCCAAGTCGGCTTGCAAGCGCCGGTTGGCCACCAGCATCGTGGCGGCCGCGGCCAGAATCGCTTCGGGATCGTCGGGCGAGGTGTCGCCCAATTCCTGAGCAATCTCGTCGACCTCGAAGGCATGCCGGTTTAGATCGCCCTCGACCTTCTGCATCAACGCGGTCAGCCAGCTCGCTTGCTGCTGCGAGGGCGACTCGGGCGCCTGGGCGGTCGACGGAGCATTGTCGGGCGTCGCCGGCGATGCGGCCTCGACTCGTTGGCGAGAGAGCCACACTTGCACCCCATACATGCCGGCGGCCCCCAATAGGGCGCCCAGCATGAGGTTGACAACTACCATAATAAACAACGCGGACATCGATGTTTCCTGCTTCAACCGATTCGGCTGCCGGCAACGTCATGGCCGGCGACGATTGGAAGTCGAGCGCCTTTTTGCTGTCGCGGTCCTACCGAATCGTAGCTTGCGAATTGTCAGCCAGCGGCATCGTAAGGTGGGGCCAGCGAGCTAGCGAGCGCCGGCCCACCGATTTGAGGCGTCAGGTTTCAGGCGTCAGGCATCAGGAAAGGCAACCTGACGCCTGATGCCTGATGCCTGACGACGGTGGGCCAACGCTCGCAAGCTCGCTGGCCCCACCTTACATTCGTTACCAAACTCAGAACGAAAACCATCGGAAACAATGCTATAATGGCCGGCACGATGCCCGCCGACCGCCCGCCAACCCGCGAAACGCCGCCCTGGCTGCTGAAAAGGGCCGACCAGGCGACGGTCGGCGCCCTGCTGCTGGCGGCGCTCGTCTCCATGACGGCCTGGTGGTATCGGCAAGGAGGGATGGACGGCCGGATGATTGAGATCGATCGCGAGCCGAAGCGGATCGCGCGGTTCCTGGTCGATGTGAATCAGGCCGATTGGCCTGAGCTGGCCCAGTTGCCCGGTATCGGCCAGACGCTGGCTCAACGCATCGTGACCAGCCGTCAAGAGCGAGGGCCGTTCCTCGACCACTCCGAGTTGCGCCGCGTGCGCGGCATCGGACCCAAGACGCTGGAAAAGATGCGGCCGTATCTGCGGCCCATCCCGCCCGCGGCCGACGTGGCAGGCCGGTAGTGTATCGCAAGTCGCTTTCCAGCAAGGCTTTAGAACCATCCCGCATTCCGCGCAGACTAGGCAAGCCGGGTTTGATACAATACAAGTCCGCAATCTTGTTTGAACTCATTGCCGGCCGATCGAGCAAAGAACCGATTCCGTCCGGTTCGCCTATGTCACGCCGAAACTACCTGTCTGCCCTGCGTGCCGTCGCCCCGGCCGTCTTGCCGTCGATTCTGATGTGCGACTGGGGCCACTTGCAAGAGGAGGTCGACCGTCTGCGCGACGCCGGGGCGCACGCCTTGCACCTCGACGTGATGGATGGCCATTTCGTGCCCAACCTCAGCTACGGGCTGACCCTGGTCGAGGCGTTTTCCAAGATGACCACGCTGCCGCTGGAAGTCCACCTGATGATCTCGAACCCCGGCGACTATGTCGAACGGTATTTCGAGGCGGGGGCCCACGGCATGACGATTCACGCCGAAGCGGTCGAGAATCCTCGGCCCGTATTGGAAAAGATCCGCAGCCTGGGGGCCGCGGCGGGTCTGGCCATCAATCCGCCCACGCCGGTCGAGAAAATCCGCCACTGCCTCGATGTCTGCGACCTGGTGCTGGTGATGAGCGTCATGCCCGGCTTTGGGGGGCAGGAGTTTGAGCCGGTGGCCCTCGACAAGCTGCGCGAGTTGCGGACGCGGGTGGGCGACGACGTGTTGTTGGAGATCGACGGCGGCGTAAACCAGCAGACGGTGCCTCAATGTGCGGCGGCCGGCGCGCAACTGTTGGTGATCGGCTCCGGCATTTTCAAGCATCCCGACTATCAGGCCGCGCTCGCCGATTTGACGAGCCTGGCCCATTCTCACCGCGGAGGATAACCGGAAACGCGATGGTCCGCATCGTTCTTATTCGTCCCGGCGCCACCGAGTATGCGCAGCAAGGACGCATTCAAGGCGTCCTGGAAGTGCCCCTCAGCCGAGAAGGAACCAGCGAAGCAGCCCGAATCAGCGGCGAGCTGTCGGGCATGGAGATCGATGCGATCTATTCGTCCGGCTGCGAGCACGCCCTGGAGACGGCCAACGCCATCGCCACAGCCCTGGGCATCAAGGTCAAGCCGCTCGAAGGTTGTCAGAACCTCGACCACGGCTTGTGGCAGGGGATGCTGGTCGAAGAGATCAAGCGCAAGCAGCCGAAGGTCTACCGGCAGTGGCAAGACCAGCCGGAGAGCGTCTGCCCGCCCGGCGGCGAAACGCTCAACGAGGCCCAAGAGCGGGTGCGTGCGGTCGTCAAGAAATTGCTCAGAAAACACAAGCATGGTACGGTGGGCCTGGTGGTGCCGGAGCCGCTGGCCAGCCTGCTGCGGGCCTATTTGGAGCAGACCGACGTAGGCGACCTATGGCGGGCAGGAACGGTCCACGGCACCTGGGAGGTTATCGAGGTCGAACCGCGGAGTTTGGCGCATAGCAGTTGAGAGATGAACCATGGCAACCACCACCAGCAGCTCCGACGTAACCACCCCCGACGCCCAGGCCGGACAAGCCAACATGACGCGAAAAAAACGCGGCGTGCCCGAAGGACTGTGGCAGCGTTGCCCCGGCTGCCAGGGAATGGTGTTCCGCAAGGAAGTTGAAAAACGCCTGGGAGTCTGCCCCGAGCCGGGCTGCGACTACCACTTCTATGTCTCGGCACAGGAGCGCATCCGCCAGCTTCTCGACGAAGGCACGTTCGAAGAGTGGGACGCCGAGTTGCTGCCCACCGATCCCCTGGAGTTCGCCGACAAAAAGCCGTATGCCGAGCGGCTGAGTGCCGAGCAGGCCCGCACCGGGCTGCGCGACGCCGCAATCACCGGCATGGGAATGGTGCGTGCCCGGCGGGTCGCCTTCGGCGTGACCGACTCGGCCTTCATCATGGGCAGCATGGGCTCGGTAGTGGGCGAAAAGCTGACCCGGCTGGTCGAACGGGCCACCCAGCAGCAGTTGCCGCTGATCATCGTCAGCGGGTCGGGCGGAGGGGCGCGGATGCACGAAGGCATCCTCTCGTTGATGCAGATGGCCAAAATCTCGGCCGCCCTTGCCCGTTACGATCAGGCCGGCGGGCTGTTCATCTCGGTGCTCACCAACCCGACGATGGGCGGCGTGGCGGCCAGCTTCGCCTCGCTGGGCGATTTGATCTTCGCCGAGCCGAAGGCCCTGATCGGCTTCGCCGGCCCGCGCACCATCCAGGCCACCCTGCGCTTGGAGCTGCCCAAGGGCTTTCAGACCAGCGAGTTCTTGCTGGAACATGGGTTTATCGACCGCATCGTGCGCCGCAGCGATTTGAAAAGCGAAATCGCGCGGGCCATCGACTATTGCGGGAAGTAAATGGGTCTGCTCGACCAGTTCAAGTCGATGCTTTCCGGCGGCCGGGTGGACGTCCGCGCCAAGTACGAGGTGCTGCGCGAAATCACCTCCGGCACCATGTCGACTTTCTACAAGGCCCGCGACAAGCAGACCGGCAAGCTGGTCGGCCTGAAGATACTCGACCCCAAGAAAACGGCCGAGTTCGAGGCCCGCTTCAAAGGCCTGAACAAGCCGACCGAGGGCGAGATTCTCGGCAAGCTCGACCATCCGCGGATCGTCAAATTGGTCGAGCACGGAACCACGTCCCGCGGCGAGCGGTTTGTGGTGATGGAATTTATCGACGGGCCGGGCCTCGATTTGCTGATCATCGGCCGCAGCCCGTTGTTGAAGGGACGCCGCGTGCCGATTCTGCGACAGGCGGCCGAGGCGGTGCAAGCGGTTCACGACGCCGGCTTCATCCATCGCGACATCTGCCCGCGTAATTTCATGGCCGATCCGCAGGGCGACAACCTCAAACTGATCGACTTCGGACTGACGGTGCCGGCCACGCCGCCCTTCATGCAGCCGGGCAACCGCACCGGCAACCCCAACTACATGGCCCCGGAACTGGTCAGGCGGCAGCCCACCGACCAGCGGCTCGACCTGTTCGCCTTTGGCGTCAGCGCCTATGAAATCTGCACCGGCAACCTGCCGTGGGAGCGGGGCGAGACCGGTCTGGTGGCCATGAAGCATGCGGAACATGCCCCCGTCGAAATCGAGCGTTACCGCCCTCAGATCGAGCCGGTGCTGGCCCAGGCCATCATGCGCTGCGTCGAGCGCGAGCCGGAAAAGCGCTTCGCCACGGCCAACGACTTTTTGCAGGCCATCGCCGATGTGAAGTCAGAGGATGCCTGAGCGGTGATCGGGAACGAGCCGACGCCTCGGATCACGCTCGCGGAACTCCGTTCTCCCCGCAGCCGTTCCCACCTCGACGTACGGGTCCGCCACGATCCGGGCGATGGCGCGCCGCAGCCCGTCCGTGAGGCGGAACCACTCGCCGTGGATGCGCAACTCGGCGAACCGCTGGTGCGGCGCCGCTTCGAACGCGCGGCCGCCCCGCACGCGGCCCAGCAGGCTGAGCCGCGCGCCCGACGCGTCTGCAATTGCGCCAACCGCGCCTGCGGGTCGCGCGCCACTCCGATCTTCACGCGCAGCGCTTCGCGCGCTTCGATGAAGTACACGAACAGCTCGCCCGGCCTGTCGTTCGGCGCGTCTCGGAAGGCCAACTCGTCCTGGCATCAGTACACGCTCGTAGGCCGCGAGTTTTTGCGCAGTCCGGTCCCATCCTACCGCTGCATCCATCAATCGACGAACGACAGAGCCGTAGGTTGTACGGGGACGCTCTTTGCCGGCTCACGGAAACGGGCTCCCCCAATGACGCCCTTTCAACGTCAAACGGTTAGTGATGGCGCGGCGGAGGGCGCCAGGCAGGTGCGCCAGCAGCCCGCGCACGCCTTGAAACTGGCCCAGAATGCCGGCATGGATCAACTGCAGATCATCGAACGAGAAGGCTTCCTCCTCGAGCAAATGGGGCCGTCGCTCCAGTCCGGCCGAAGAGGCAAACAGGAACGTGTTTTGGCGGTAAAAAAAGTCAACCCCGGTGTCGCGCCAGATTTTTGGCCGTACGACGTCGAGGCACTGAAAACCTCTCTCACGAAACAGGTTCACCCAGTACCACGGCCATTGGGCGTTCACGTGATGCACGCCGCTCTGGCCGGGCACAGCGGCCGAAAACAGCACGAACGGCGCCAGCGACGCCAGCTTCGTCACCAGGCCCGGGCCGTGCCGCCAGTTCAGGTGCTCCGCAACCTCTAGGCATAAGGCCAAATCAAAGCTCCCCTCGAGCGAGAGCGGGCCATCGAGGTTGGCTTCGCGAAAGCATTCTTGCGGGATGGCGAGACGCTCGCGTTCGACGTAGGGCCCGTCGACCCCGAGGAGCGTCTCGACGCCGTGTTGCTGGAAGACGCTCAGCCAGGCGCCCCGTCCGCAGCCGATGTCCACGACGCTCTGCGGCGAGATCCAGCGCATTAAATGCGGCACCACGACGGCTGCCGAACGCAGGGCGCCTTGCTGCAAGCGATCGAAGAAAGCGTCGTCATAAGGCGTCGTTCCGCCGGGCGGCGAGGAAAAATCGCGGCCATCGGTCATGGGCTTGCTCCTCAAGTGCAGGGCCGCGAATCATGGCGGCGAGGTTTTTACGGCCTCGCAAATCAAGAGCGAGCTGGGCCGGGTCTCGCGGTTTCGCAGACATTCCGCCGCGCTCTCTCCCCAGGCCACGTCGCGGACCGTTTCGAAGCCGGCCTCGCGAAGCCGGCGATGAAGCTCTTCGCGGTCGTAGATCCATTGGTGTCCCCACCAGCGAAACATGATGTTGAACATCTCGGCGCGCGAGGCGATGAACTGCCATTGCGGCTCGTGCAGCCACGACTGGTCGCGCCAATTCCCGCTGGCCGATTTTTCGATCATGTCGTCGAGCGAAGGCATGGCGATGCGCAACACGCCGCCCGAAACAAGCGAACGGCGACAATCTCGCAGGAAGCTCAAGCCTTGCTGCAAACTCAGGTGCTCCAACACATGTTCCGAGAAAACCACCTCGCACGTGGCGTCGGGCGTCGGCAGTCCTTGCGACAAATCCCAAAACAGGTCGACCGTGTCCAGCTCGCGGTTGTTGTCGATGTTGACCCAGCCCGCAAAGGGTATTGGGCCGCAGCCCGCGTTGATCTTGTAGGGAGGTGCAAACCGCCGCAAGGCGCGGCGCGCCAAGGCCAGGCGGCCGGCATAGCGGGCCGCATTCCACGCCCTCCACTCAGGCCGAAGCGTTCGCCGGACTAGCTTGAGCATGACGTTCTCGGCGTCCAAGGGTCTTTCATCCGCGCGGCGACTCCGTGCCGAGCGGTCCGACTTGCCAATCGAGCTGCGGGCGCACGGCTCCGACAAGCTTGCCGAACCAAAGAATCGGCCGCTCCACGTCGTGAACTTCGAACGTTGCCAGGTCGGACATGTCGAAAATCACGCTCGCCTGGTCCTTTGCCGCCAGCAACCGAATACTATAGACGCCGTCGTTCAACAAGTTACCCGGCACGTGACAACGTCCTCGAAACAAGCCCCGGCCAACGGTCGCAGCCGGAGCGATCGAGTTAAAAATACACGTTCCTTCGAGGCTGTACAGCACCAGGCTCAAATTCAGGGTTGCTTGAGAAGTCAGGTTCCACAGCTCGAAGTCGATATCGATCGGCGTATCGACCGAAATGCTCTTGGCCGGCGAAGACCCGCTGGGGGCCACACACACGCGGTGCAAACGCAACAGCTCGTTGCCGGGCGCGGCTTCCACCGAATCCCAGACCCGTTGGCTGGCCAGGCACTCGGCCGACTCGATGTAGCCATTCACGACGTCGTTGACGTGGCCGTGCATTTTCACGCGGCCGCGCTCCAGCCAAACGGCAGTCTGGCAAAGTGTGCGGACCGCGGTCAGGTTATGGCTCACGAAGACGAGTGTTCTGCCGGCGGTCGCCAGATCGCCCATTCGGCCCAGGCACTTCTTTTGGAAATCGCCATCGCCGACCGCCAGCACCTCGTCGATGAGCAGCAGCTCCGGCTCCAACTGTGCCGCCACGGCGAAGGCCAGGCGCATCGACATACCACTGGAATAATGCTTGACGGGCGTATCCAGAAACCGCTCGGTCCCGGCGAAATCGACGATGGCATCGAATTTGTCGAGGATTTCGCGGCGGCTCATGCCGAGAATGGCGCCGTTGAGAAAGATGTTCTCCTTTCCGGTCAACTCCGGATGGAAGCCGGTGCCGACTTCGAGCAAACTGCCCACGCGGCCGCGGAGCGCCACTTCGCCGGCGGTCGGTTTGGTGATCCGCGAAAGGATTTTCAGCAGTGTGCTTTTGCCCGCCCCATTGCGGCCGATGACGCCCAGGACTTCGGTCGGGCGGACGTCGAAACTGACGTTCTCCAGCGCCCAAAACTCTTCGCTCGTTTCGCCGCGCTGTCCGCGCAGGCGCCGCAGGGGGGCCGTCGCCGCGCGCGAAAGGCTCTCGCGGAGCGTGCGGTAACCGGCGCGCTGGCCGGAATGCGAAAGGCGATAACGCTTGCCGAGATTGCGGATGGAGATGGCTGGTTGGGGCATTCAAATGATGTCGGCGAACGAGTCCTCCACGCGGCGAAAATAGAGGCAGCCCACAGCGAACATGACGACCGCCGCGCCGGCCGACCAGGCCAGCGCGGCCAGCGAGACCGGGGTGCCCAGTACGGATGCGCGAAACGCGGCGATCAGGCCCGTCAGCGGATTCGCATACAGCAGCCAATCACTTACGATCGACGATCGCTCCGCACCTGCGGCGATGTGCATGTAAATCGTCGGCGTGGCGAACATCCAAAGCTGCACGAGGAAGGGGATGACGTAGCGGAAATCGCGATAGGCCACGTTGAGGGCGGCCAACAAGGCGCCGCCGCCCAGGGCGGTCAAGAGCAGCAGTGTGAGCAGCCCCGGTGCAATAAGCAAGCCCCAGGTTGCCGGCACTCGGTACCAAAGCATCAGGACGGCGAGCATGCTGAAGGCAACCAGCAAATCAAACACCGCGGCAGCCACGGACGCGAAGGGGATGATCAATCGTGGAAAGTAAACCTTGGTGATCAACCGCTCCGATCCTACCACGCTGTTGCCCGCGTTGCTGACGGCGGTGGCGAAGAACGTCCATGGCAAGAGGCCGGCAAACACGAACAGCGGATAAGGCAGCCCGCCCGTATCGACCTTGGCCAGGCGGCCGAAAAAGATGCTGAATACCAGCATCATCAGTGCGGGCTGCAAGACGGCCCAGGCCGCCCCCAGTACGGTCTGTTTGTAGCGCACCTTCACGTCGCGCCAGGTCAGAAAGTAGAGCAGCTCGCGGTACTTCCAAAGCTCTTGAAAGCCGATGGCCTGCCAGCCGGTCTGGGGACGGATCAGCGTCATCGGCGGGTCGGGCGGCGACGCGACTTCTTGGGCCGGGGAGTGCGGACCATGGGATACGCGATCGGTCTGCGTTGCCGAAGACGGTGGCGCGTGGTGCAGGTCGGCGTCGGAAGACATTCAGAGTATCGTTCGAACCGCGGCCGGCGATTAACGGTCCTTGGCGGCCGTTTCACCAGGACTCGGTTGCTTGGGCTGGACTTTCTTTGCCGCTGCGGCGGCCGCGACGGCCCGGTCGGCCAGCTCGATGCCCCCACGGAGTTCTTCGGGCAAGAAATAGGGATAACTGCTTCCGTCGGCCCGCTCGATCCGTTTGCCGGCCAGTTGCTCCCAACTCATGCCGTTGTTCAGGTGCCAGGCTGCCGCTTGGGCCGCGCGTTGGTTCATCCCGCTGGGGTCGAGCTCGGTCAACAACTCGGCCACGCCCGGCTTGGTGGTGAACGACTCAACCCGCTTGATGGAATACGTCATCTGCGGCCTTGGCTCGGGCTTGCCGTGTTCCAGGCAGACGCACGGCACTCGGACGTTCCCTTCCTTATCCGCCGGGACGTTGAACATGCCTCCGCCTCCCCCGCCCATCCCCTGTCCACCGCCGCCACCCCCGGCACCCATGCCTCCCATACCCATGCCGCCCATGCCCATTTGGGCCAGCACGGGCGCGGCGGCGAACGCCGCGGGCAAGCGCACATTCAGCGGCTTGCCGCTTTTGTTCTTGATGAAGATGCGGCCCTGGGTCGAATCCTTGGGAATGAACCTCACGGCAATCTTGCCGGCATCCAGCGCCTCGAACATCTCGACCGTCTCGTCGCTGGGGTTGTACTGGCCCGCTTTGGCGTAGCGGCGCGACGCGGACGTTGCTTGTTGGGCCGCCGCTGCGCCGGCCGCGGGCTTGGCACCGCGTCGTGTGCGCCGCGCGGCCAAAGACGAAGCCGGTTCGGCCAATAACGAGGCGATCAGCACTGCCGGAATCAGCACTGCCGGAACAAGCCCGACGGCGATCGGCGACAAACCCCGCAACGGTTTCGACAGCAGTGAGACGGACAACATCGCTAGAGTTCCTCTTCTTCAACGAGCTTGGAAATGGGCGCGCAGGACGACGGGCAAGTCGCCTAGCTTCGTGTACTGTACTCGAAGCGGGCGGTAAAGTCCAAGAAAAAAGACGGAAAGCGGTGGCTGGGGCCGAGCTTGGCCCGCCAACGCCATTCTGTTTCTGTTGTTTGGGCGGGGGGGTTGTTTAAGATAGAGTCCGTCATGCGTCGCTTTTTATGCGCCTTTGAGAGACCTACCATGTGGATTCGTTCGGCCGTTCTCCCGTGCCTGTTTTTCAGTTTGCTCCCGGTGGGAGCCGTTGCCGCCCAGTCGGAGACCGTCAAGGCGGCCATGCAAGCGTTCGTCGATAACCGCGACGTGGCGGGGCTGGTGACGGTCGTCGGCAACAAACAGGGCGTCGTCGATGTTCAGGTGCTCGGCATGGCCGACCTGGAAAACAGAATCCCCATGCGGCGCGACAGCATCTTTCGCATCGCGTCGATGACCAAGCCGATTACGGCCCTGGCCGTCATGCAGCTCGTCGAGCAAGGCAAGGTCAAGGTCGATGACCCGGTCGAGAATTACCTGCCCGAATTCAAAGGGCAGCTTTTGACGGCCTCGAAAGAAGGCGACGCCGTAACGCTGAAAAAGCCGCCCAGGCCCGTTGCCGTGAAGGACCTGCTGACGCACACCTCCGGGCTGCCGAACTATCCGGCCGGTCTGGCCGACGTCTATCAGAAGCGCAACCGCACGCTGAGCGAAACCACCATCGCCATCAGCCAACTGCCGCTGACCTTCGAGCCAGGCAGCCGCTGGAGTTATTGCAACCCCGGCATCGACACGCTGGGCAGAATCGTCGAAGTCGTGTCGGGCATGACTTACGATTCGTATCTTGCCAGGAACATCTTCGAGCCGTTGGGCATGTTCGACACCACGCCGTATCCTTCGGCGGAACAGCTTAAACGGCTGGCGGTCACGTACGGCAAGGAGAGCGACAAGCTCGTGGCCAGGCCCGGCGGCGTGCTCGACTACGCCACCGTTGCCAAGCATCCGGTGCCGGCGGGCGGCCTGTTCAGCACGGGGGACGACCTGGCAAAACTCTATCAGTGCCTGCTCAATGGCGGCACGCTCAATGGCCGCAGGATCATCGGCGAAAAAACGCTGGCCGACATGACGACCATTCACACGGGCGACCTGAAGGCCGGCTTCGTCGATGGCAGCGGCTGGGGTTACGGCTTCGGGATCGTGAAAGAAGCCCGCGGCGTGACGGAGCACCTTTCGCCGGGCAGTTTCGGCCACGGCGGCGCTTATGGCACGCAAGTCTGGCTCGATCCGACGAAGGGCGTCTACACCATCCTGCTTTTGCAGCGTGTCGGACTGCCGAACAGCGACGGCAGCGCCATGCGCAAGGCGCTGCACGCCGCGGCGGCCGCCCTGGCCAAGTGAAAAGCGATCGCCGGCGGTGGATTTCACCAGCTGCCCAGTCCAAGTTCATTTTAACGAGACGCAATGCCTCGAGCGAGGAGACCGCCCACAAAAATCACCGGGAGGCCCTTGACACCAGATACTCTTTCAGGGAAGGGTGTCTGCTTTACCTTCCCGGGGATCTTGATAGGGCGCACGACGTGCCCTTGGCGGCTACGGCAAGCTCTCGTCCAGTGCGCGAAGCATCGCCAAATGCTCTTCGTCGCGGCGGTATGCCTCCAGGCTCCGTTCAAACGACGCGGCATTCTTCGTGCAAACGAGCGTCTGGGGCGACCCCCGGCGGTCGGTCGCGCAATCGACGTCGCAGCGGTTTTGCCGAATCACCAGCTCCACGTGCGAGCGGCGATCTTGCCTCGCGCGAAAGCGATAGACTGCTTCGTCGGCGTTCTGCAAAAACATCTTTAAGGCCGAACAATCGGCGCACTTGCAGGTGAGCTCCGCAGGTCGGCGAAGGTTGCCGGGCTTTTTGGGCGGAGTCGCCGTGCGCGTTTGCAGCTTTTCGCGGCAAGCGGCGATCCATTTCGACAATCCGGCATTTGGCTTCGTCACATGTTCCTCGAGCCACGGACGAAGGCCCGACACGGCCGCGAGATGGGCCTTGGTCAAGCAATACCACGTCGGCGTGGCGAAGGCATGCTCGACAACGCGCGCCAACAACGCGGATTCGTCGATGGCAATCAACGATTTGGCCAACGAAGCAAGCAGCCCGGCACGGTTGAGCTCGCCGGCGCGCCAGTCGTCCGCTTTCGTTTCCCCGTCGGTCCGCTGCAAGGCCGAAACCAGCTCGTTGGCCAGCGGGACACATAGTTGCATTCGCTCCTGTTCGCCGTCGCCTCGTGCCAGACAGAGTTGTTCGAGCAGCCGCGCGTTGCGCAGCAGCGTTTCTCGGACGGTGCTCGCGAACAAGACGGTCAGCTCCGGGCGAAACGTGAGCCAGCCATATTTGGCGCAAACCTCCGCCAGGGCCTTGCCCGGATCGACGGAAACATCCTTGACCAGGACCTTGCTCAGAAAGGCGCGAATCAACGTCGTATCGTCGAGCAACTCGAGCAGAGGCAGCAATTCGTGCGGAGCATGTTGCTCCGGGACTCTGGCGACATACGTGTTTTCAGGCCAGCGGTCGATCATGATCGACGCGAATTCGACGCACTGGGCCTTCAGCTTCTCCGCCTCTTCTCCCGCTGCCCGTTGCCACCGCGCGACCAACGGCATGAGCGCGGGCGCCAGCTTGGTCACGCCGATGTCGCCGGTCGAGCAATTCAGCCAGCGAGTCGCCGCCGGGCAACGCCCACCGCCATCCATGTCTCGCCTGGGGCCTTGTCGAATGACCCGCCTATCGCCTATTTCGGCAGGGCGTACAATGGGAGCCATCATGGCTCACGACTTCCTTCGCGTCGGCATCATCGGTCTGGGCGGCAATTCCCGGCTGCGCCATGTTCCTGGTCTGCGGGCCTGCGCGGACGTCGAAGTGACGGCGGTCTGCAATCGCCGGCCCGACTCAACTTCCGCCGCAGCCGCCGAGTTCGGCATCGCCAAGACCTACGAGCATTGGCAAGACCTGGTGGCCGACCCGGAGATCGACGCGGTGGTGATCGGCACCTGGCCCTATTTGCACTGCCCGATCACGTTGGCCGCGCTGGAGGCCGGCAAGCACGTGCTGACCGAGGCGCGTATGGCGATGAACGCGGCTGAGGCGCACCAGATGCTCGCGGCCAGCCGCAATCACCCGGAGCTGGTCTGCCAAGTCGTGCCCAGCCCGTTCGGTTTGCGTGCCCATCGCGTGGTGCTGGATCTGCTCCGCTCCGGCTTCATCGGCGAGCTGCGGGAGCTGCTGGTCTTCGCCGCCGGCGAACAGTTGGCCGACGCCGAGACGCCGATCGGCTGGCGGCAAGTCCGCGAGTTGTCGGGCTTGAACATGTTGACCTTGGGCATCGTCCACGAGACCGTCATGCGCTGGGCGCCGCAGCCGGTGCGGGTGTTGGCCCAAGTGCGGGCCTATGTGGGCGAGCGGCTCGACCCGGCCACCGGCCTCTGGCGACGGGTGGGGACGCCCGACAGCGTGCAGGTGCTTGCCGCGCTGAGCGGCGGCGCGCACGCCGTCTACCATATCAGCGGCGTGGCCCGGTTCGGCATGGGAACGCAGGTCCATTTGTACGGCAGCGAAGGGGTGTTGCGTTATGAGCTTTCGCCCCAAGACCGTCTGCTTGGCGCGCGGCGCGGCGAAACGGGCCTGCGCGAGATCGAGGTTCCCGCAGACCAGGCGATGGCCTGGGACGTCGAGGCGGAATTCATCGGCGCGATTCGCCGCCAGCGGCAGGTCGAGTTGTGCGACTTTGCCACCGGCGTGCAGTATATGGAGTTCACCGAGGCCGTCGCCCGCAGTGCGGCTTCGGGTGTCGCGGTGACGTTGCCGTTGGAACTGTAGGGTGGAAAAAGCGAGCTTGCGAGCGCCGGCGTGAAAGGGTTCAGGGTTCAGTAAGGCCGTGTAGAGTGGGACCAGCGAGCTTGCGAGCGCCGGCCCACCATCAAGCATCAGGCGACAGTCGACGGTCAATTCGATTTTTCCTGAACCCTGAACCCTTCAACGGTGGGCCGGCGCTCGCAAGCTCGCTGGCCCCACCCTACGGATCAGCCCGTAAAGCATCCTCGCTATTGCACGCCCGGATCCTTGCCGTCGTTCCGCACCATCAGCCGGCGCAATGTTTCATCCTCCAGCGGTTGCGTGACGAAGCTCACGTGGCCGTCGCAAAAGAGAAACAGCCGTCCACCGGAGTACGGTGTCGTCAAGCCGGCCGACGGATGCTGGGGATCGAACGAGTAGTCATCGGGCTTCGTCCAGATGACGGCCTGCTCGTCGCCCATCTCGATGGCCATGACGGTATTGCTGGTGCCGTCCGTGATTTCTCCGAAGCCCGCCCCGGCTTTCCCTTCGAACACCGATCCCGGCCCGACGGCTACGACGTAGGATGTGCGGTCGCCGGCCGCCGTCGAACCAAGAGAACGATAGACGTCGGGCATGCGTTCGACGAGCTTGCGGTTGTGCTCGCTGTCCCATGGCTCATCGAGATGAAACTCTTTGTAGAGCGCGTTATGCTCTAAGTAGGGCAGCACCGCTACGCGCCAGCTCAACAGCGGCCGTCCTTGGGCATCGGCAATCGCCGCCGGCGGAAAGTGCTTGTTGACATCGGCGTACGTGTGCATGGCAAGTCCAATTTGCTTGAGCTGATTGGTTGATTGACGGCGGCGCGCCGAGTTCGTCAGAACCTCCAGCGCGGGTCGAATGACCGCGGCCAGCGGTCCGATCTGCTGGCTGTCGAGTGTGAGAACCAGGTGATCGTCGTGTACGTCGGGCAACAACGTCGCGGCCAGCTTGTCGAGCTGCGGCCATCGCTCGCGCAGCAGGCCGGCGAGGTAGGCTTTCAAAGTCCGGGCAGCGTCGATGGTTTGCGATTGCACTACGAGCCGCAGAGCGGGCTGGGGCGAAACATCGGCGCCCAGCGCGGTCCACAGTGCGCCTCGCGTCAGCGTGGTCATCGGCCCGCCGCCGATCTCGGCGGGAAGCGACGGCATCAGCTCTTCGACGACGCGACGTGCGGCGGCGCTCGGCATGAAAACCACTTGAAGCCGGCGGTCGCCGACGGCTGCCAGCGCGCGGGCCAACTCCGGCCGCCGCGCGGGCGACGCCGTTGCCAACCGCTCGGGCGTGCCACGAGGGCCGATAAACAGCACGTCGCCGATGCGCTCCGCGACTCCCCCTCGTGGACTCAATGTTTTGAGCCGTTTTTCGTCCGCGTCCTTGCCAAGAGGCACAATCACGAACGGGCCTTGATCGGGCACGTCGGCCAGGCTGACGATCACGTAAAGGTCGCGGCCTCCGGCCCGCCGAAAGGTTTCCAGCCACGGGTTCGCGGCCTCTTTCATGCGAAACAAGGGGTGCCCGGCCGGAAGAAACGGCTCGGCCAACGCGAACAGTTTGTCGGCGTCGATGCGCGAAAGGTCGGCGTGGGCCACGGCGATGGTGTCTTCATCAACAAAAGGAGCGATCGTTTTGGCGGCCTCCGCGTACGGGTCCGCCGAGGACTGCCCCTCAGCGGCGTAGGCGGCGTGGTGCCTCAGGGCCGACGCAATGCACAAGAGGAAGAATGCGAATCTGAATACGGGCATGGCAGTTACTCTTATTGTTTGGAACAGCATCATCGTTGATAAGTGATCTATCTTGCGACGGTGATTTCATAACGCACGTGCAATCCTGGCGGCAGGGTGCCCTCCAGCACGGCCGTGTCGCCCGACAACCGGTAGGTAAAAGGCCCGCCCGTCGCAGGATCGTCGGGAACCGGCGCCTCGGTGATGTCGGCGAGTTGCTTCGGCAGCCGCCCGTCATGGCCGGCGGCGTAGAGCCGCAAGGCCTCGATGGTTCTTGAAAGAGCGAAGACTTGCTCGTTCCGTGTTTGAGCATGCATGGCCGCCTGGATGGCGGGCAGCAGCCAGTGCGCGAGCGGCACGATCTCGCGCCTTCGCGCTGACTGCTCGTGAAATCGTTCCGCGGCCGCCAACTGCTCATGCACTTCTCGGTACGGCAGGCGCGACCATTTGAACATCTGATCTCGCAGATCGTTGTAAGTGCCGAAGGTATAGAGCACGACGACCTGTTGCACCGTCATCAGCTCGACGGCCTCGGGCGACCGTCCGTAATCGACCAGCCACTGCTTGGCGCGAGAATAATCTTTGATCGCTCGGATGAGGACAGCTACGCGGTGCTCCTGGCTCGATTCCCTGGTGTCGATCTCGTTCATGGCATCGACGAGTTGGTCATAGGCGCGGCGCCATTCCGCGGGCCCGCGGCCCTCGCGCTCCATCTCGCGCCATTCGGGATGCCAGAAGTAGATCGAGTCGGCTTCGTAGTCGTAGGCACGGTCCAAGTCGATGAACGGCCGCGGCAAGACCGCAAAGGCCCAATACAGGTTCGGGGCATCGGGCTGCTGCGAGAGTTCGCGGATCTGATTGGTCATGATGTTGGCGATGGCTATCCCGACCAGGGCATGAATCAACGTCGGCCCGCGCGCAGCATGGCGGGCCACCGCGTAACCCATGCGCAAACTGGCCACCGCGTCGTCGTATCTTCCCTCGGCGATTCCCAGACGCGCTTTGGCTGCTAGCAGACGCGCGATGTTGCGAAGCTCTTGCAGCTCCGGAAGCATAATTGAATAAGGAATCCGTTCGCGCACCGGCATCTGCCAATCGCATTCTTCGCGTAGCGTCGCCAACTCGACCTCCTGGAGCACGCTGCCCCAGCGGGAAACCACGACCGCCATTTCAGCACGCGGCAGTTTGTCGAGCGGCATGTCAGCCCATTCGCTGGCACGTTGTGCATCGTTCTTGGCGTCCGCCTGTTGCTGCCACATTAACGCCGCCTTGTTGTAGAAGACCGCCGCATTACCAGGCCGCAGATCGATCAGCGTCGGCAACAGCCGGTATCGCAGCGCCGGACGCGGCTCGCCCGCCGGATGGATCGATAGGCGAATTGGGGGCGGCCGATCGTCGCCTTGCGACGGCGGCCCTTGCGACGGCGGCTCGTCGCCCAACGTCATCGAGGGCACGGTGGTCGCCGCGAGCAGGCCCGTCGTTATCGCGATGCCAAGATAAAAGCCAATACGCATATTTATCTCCCTGCAAATCTCATCCTTCGTTCGAAACAACTGTTGGTGGACTGTACGCGGCCTGGGTCAACCATCGTGCAACAAGCTGTCGAGCAAGTCGCGGTAGCTTGCCGGAGCGCCGCCTTCGCTGCCGCCTGAGTTCCGGCTGCTAGGCCAACTCTCGATGCCCATCGCCAACACCCGGTCGCGAAGACCGAGATAACTCTGGTCCAATCGCTTGGCCGACGCGGAAGGCGGCGCAACGGTCGCCAACCGATCGGACGTCGCGGGTGTCGTAGTCGCTTTGCGCTCGTTCGTGTCCGACCAAGCCGGCTTTTCGGATTTCTCCTGCGTTAGGTAGACAATCTTCTCCACGACCCTCGGCGCCGGGCGAAGGGCGACGACGATCAGCAGGCTGGCGGCCAGGGCCGTCATCGCCGAGAATGCCGCCGGCCAGGCCCAACCGCGGCGTCCCGGTTCAATTGGAGACAACGATGCCGACGCCTGCCCGGCCAGAAACATCATGCGGTCGCGGTCCAACGCTGCGGCCCGCGGACTCAAGGCGGCCAGGTCGGCCTCGAAGCGCTGCAAAGAATGGTCCGATGCAGAATCGGCCCGTTTCACTTCATCAGGTTCGTCTTGCGGACGCATGTTGGTTCCAATCTTTCTCGCAATGCTTCCAGACCGGCCTCGTACCAGCGATGAGCGCTGCTTGACGACGTGCCGATCAAGTCACCTATTTCTTGAAACGACAGCCCGCCCCACAGCCGGGCCACGATCACCTCGCGTTGCTCCACGGGCAGCGTCGCGAGACAGCGTGCCGCCTCGGCGGCATCGAGCCGGTCGCCTTCGGCCGGCTCGAAGCAGTCGTCCGCTCTTTGGGCCGCCACCGTCTCGTGCTTTCGCCGACGCCGAGCGCCGCGGGCTGCGCCGATCGCCCCGTTGCGCACGACGCGGTACAACCAGGGCAGGAGCTTCTCAGGTGCCTGCCGCTGACGGGCAAGTTGGATCAACGCCTCCTGGACCACGTCCTCCGGCGACGAGCACCATTGCCGGGCATAGAGCACCAGCGCCGGGCCATGCTCGTCCAACACTCGCCCGAGAAGTTCCGGTGCCACATCCGACATTTGGCCGTGTTCCTGCTCGTCGTCGCTTCTAAAGTAAGACGCCGCCCGCCCAGCTTTGTCCCACAATTCCGCACCGCTGGCCAGCTACGCAGCGCGTTCCCGAACCGGGAAGTGGCACGCCGGGCCACATCGCTTGGCCACGAGTTCGTGACGCGCCGTGATGGATCGCTATACTGAATGTCCTGTCCCGGCACGCGTCACCATTTACCGAAGCGGGCACTTTTCGGGCAGTTAAAGGGGGCAACTAAACGGGATCGCGCCAAGCAAAGCCTGGGGGAGGAAGTAGAGATGTAAAGGAAGCAAATCGAAATCCTTCCGTAGGAACCCTGCGGGTCGAAGCCCTTTTGAGCTTCGACGAGTCGGGCTTCACCGCCGACCTGCGGCGGCACCTCGACGAACTGTTTCCAGCCCTCGATTTACGAGAGCCCGCGTTGGGCGGGTGATCCGCCGGAGCAGCACGGCACGCCGCGGTTTGCACCCTGCCGCGGGAGCGTTGGCAACGGCGGAGCGAGCGTTCATTTTTCGAGCCCTACGGGATTGTCGGAGCACTCACGGTCGTCGAGTACGTGACCGTGGCGGGCAAGAAAAGGTCTTAGGGATTTGCATCTCGCGGGCGGTCTTCCCGTCACGAGGCGACGTCAACGAAACAGAATTGAAAGCCGCGCCGTGAGTTTGCCGCTAATTGCTCGTCAGGGCGAAATCGAAGGTCCCGCCGTCGGCGGGGACGTTGGCCGACAGCGTGCTGGCGTCGTAACGGGAGTATTTGGGCGGCAATTGCTCGGCGGCGCCGACGTTGGCCGGGGCCTCGTCCGGGCCCAGCGGTGTTCCGTCCGGCTTCACCCTGCGGCTGATGGTGACCTTGCAAGCGCCCTGCAGCGCACCGTCGCGGCCAGCCAATCCGTGCAACTCATAACTGCCGTCGTCGTTGGTGCGGCCCGCGCAAATCGTCGGCGGCTCCCCGGTCATAAATACCACCTCGGCGCCCGGCAAGGGCTTGCCGTCGAGCGTCACCACGCCTTTGACGGGAAACGCCTCGAGTTGCGGCGGTCCCGCACTCGAACTGTTGCAACCACACAAGGCCGAGCCAAGCAGCAGGGTCATCCAGCAGTACTTCATGTTGATGTGCAAACCTCATTCATGGATAGGGTCTTCCGGCCGACACGGTCCACCGGCCGGAACTAAAAATCGCCCACGGTCATTCCGTCGGCCATGTTACACAGCC
>DATLUO010000178.1 GCA_035533075.1 Pirellulales bacterium
TTGCGAGCGCCGGCCCACCGATAGCAACCTCGCCAAATGGTGGGCCGGCGCTCGCAAGCTCGCTGGTCCCACCCTACGAAGTGGGCCGGCGCTCGCAAGCTCGCTTTTTCCACCCTACGAAGTCACCAAGCTCAGAACTGAAAATAGATGAACGCTTTGCCGGAATCCGGAGCGAGCACCAGCGTGATCGTCAGCAACAGGGCATAGCTCATGCCCAGCATGGGCGCCGGCATCCGTACCGACCATTTCTTCCACAATCCGCTGAGCGCGAACAGATGGGCCGCGACGACCACCGAGGTCAGCACCCACAGGCTTTCTTTGGCCATTGGCGGACCCAGGCCCTGCTGCACGCTGAACATCCGGCCGAGCACCGTCATGGCCGCGCCGAAGGTCGTGGCGCGGAAGAAAACCCAGGCCAGCGAGACGGTGAGAAACGTCGCGGCGATCCTCAGCGCCGTGCCGGGCGGCGTCAGCAACGCGTCGTTCAGCTTCGGCCGGGCCTGGCAGAAGCTGCGGAAATAGCGGTGACCGATCAACACCGTCCCGTGGATCACGCCCCAGATCACGAAAGTCCAGCTCGCTCCGTGCCACAGGCCGCCCAAGGTCATCGTGAGCAGCAAGTTGCGGTTGGTCTGCCAGCTTGTGCCGCGGCTGCCGCCCAAGGGAATGAACAGGTAGTCGCGCAGCCAGCTCGACAGCGAAATGTGCCAACGCCGCCAGAACTCGGAAATGTTGGCCGAGGCGTAAGGCATGTTGAAGTTCTGCGCCAGCTTGAATCCCAGCATGTGGGCCGTGCCCAAGGCCATGTCGGTGTAGCCCGAAAAATCGCAGTAAATCTGCAGGGCGTAAGCCAGCACGGCCAGCCATACCGCCGTGGTGCGATATTGCTCCGGATTGGCGAACACCGGGTCGGCGAACATGGCCATGCGGTCGGCCACGGCCAGCTTCTTGAACAGCCCCATCAAAAAGAACTGGGCGCCCAACTGCAGGCGGGCCCAGTCCCACTGCTTGCGGCGGTTGATCTGCGGCAGGAAGTCGCGGGCACGCACGATCGGCCCGGCCACCAGGTGCGGAAAGAACGTGATGAACAGCATGAAGTGGGCCAGGCTGCGCTCGGCCGGCACGTGGCGGCGATAGACATCGACGCCGTAGTTGATGGCCTCGAAGGTGTAAAAGGAAATGCCGATCGGCAGGATCACCTGCAACACCGGCAGCGACGAAGTGGAGCCCATCGCCTGCAGGGCCTGCTCGACCGAGTGCAGGAAGAAGTTGGCGTACTTGAAGTAACACAACAGCGAGAGGTTGCCGACCACGGTGATGCTCAGCAGCAGCTTGCGGCGGCGCGGATCTTCGCTGGCGGCAATGCCACGGGCGACGAAGTAGTCGATCGTCGTGGAGACGCCGATGATCAGGGCCAGCCACTGGTTCCAGCTCGCGTAGAAATAGAAGCTGGCCGCCAGCAGCAGGTAGATGCGGACGCGGTGCCAAGGCATCGCCCAGTAAAGAGCGAAGACGAGCGTGAAAAAAACGAGGAACTTTTCAGAGCAGAAGAGCATGGGCCTGCCTTCAAGACGGGATTGCTGGCGCGGGGCCGTTTTGGCGGCGGCGGAGTATAGCGGAAGCCGCTGGTCGTGCAATCGCAGATTATTTTGGTCGCACGACGACCAGTTGGCCAATTACAATCCAGGAAAAGCCCCGCAAACTGCCCGATTTGCCCGTGGTACGCTATTTGCGGCACCCCCGCACGGCTTCAAGCAAGCGACCTTCGGGCGGGTAAGGCGCTTGCACCACTGTTATTCTATTCTTGGAAGGATGAAACCATGCGCGGGTCTCGGTCGTCGTCGAAATCGTTGCTTCGCTCAAATCGCGGGCGCGACTACAGAATGCTGTTCCAGTGTGCGGGACGATTCGAGCCTCTCGAACAGCGCAACCTGCTCACGGGCGACATGCAAATGAACCTGGTTTCGGACCAGGCGGGGACGGCCCTGATTCAAGACCCGGCCCTGATCGCCCCCTGGGGCATTACCGTGGCGCCGGACGGCAACTTCTGGGTCGCCAACAGTGGCTCCAGCGTGGCCACGCTTTATTCGGGCGACGCTGCCGGCAAGCCATTTGGCAAGGATTCGCTGGAGGTCCAGATACCCGGCGGCTTGCCCACCGGCGTCGTGGCAAACTCCTCGGGCGGTTTCGACGTCACCGCCCCCGATGGCTCGACCGCTTCCTCCCAGGTCATTTTCGGGTCGGCCAACGGCAACCTCGCCGGCAGCACGGTCAGCTCGACGTTGGCCGATTTGGCCGCACAGGTCGAGGGCGCCGTCTACACGGGCCTGGCCATGGGAACCGTCAACGGGACGAACTATCTGTTTGCCGCCGATTTCCAGAACGGCACGATCGACGTCTTCGACACCAACTTCGACCTGGTGGAATCCTTGCCCGCCGATTCCCATCCGGGCTACAGTCCTTTCGATGTGCAGGTCATCAATGGCCAACTGTATGTCACCTACGCGCAGTACAAGCTCAGCAGTTCGAGTGGCGGTGGCGATAACGATCAAGACGACGGTGGCCCCCAGAACGATGCCAAAGGTGGCAATGGAAACGGCCACGGCAATGAAAACGGCGGCCCCGGCCACGGGCATCACGGACCCAAAGGCGTGATGGACAACGACGGCGACGACGGCGAAAACGGCGGCGCCGGCCCCAGCGGCGTGCGTCTGCTCGTCGACACCGGCGGTTTTGTCGATTCCTACTCGATCAGCGACCTCGTCACCCGCGGCGCTCTGCCCACGGCCACCTGGTCGGCCAACTCCTCGCTGCTCAATGCTCCTTGGGGCCTGGCCATGGCGCCCAGCGGCTTCAGCGGTTTCGGCGGAGATTTGCTGGTGGGCAATTTCGGCGACGGGCACATTACGGCCCTCGATCCCACAACCGGCGCCGTCGCAAGCATATCGTCCAACACCACCGGTCAGCTCGAGAACCCCGACGGCGGCGCCATCGTCATCGATCATCTGCTCGGCCTGACGTTTGGCAACGGAACCACTGCCGGCGGGGCCGACACGCTGTACTTCACCTCGGCGCCCAACGGCGGCATGAGCTCGACTTCGAGCAACGCTTCGCTGGTCGTTCTCGATGGTTCGAGCAACGGCGCATTGAGCGCCGTGGGCAACGCCAGCGTGGCCGTTTCGGGCGGCGGCACGATCGTCGTCGACAGCAGCGACCCCTCGGCGATCACCGCCAACGGAAATGCCCAGGTGGCCGCCGGCACGATCGACGTGGTCGGCGGGGTGACCACGCACGGCAACGCCAATATCGATGGCGCGCTCGACACGGGCGCCGCGGCCGTGGGTGATCCGCTGGGGTCGCTGCCCGTGCTGTCCACGGCCGGCCTGCAGCAGTTCCAGGCCATGCACATTGACGGCGGCCATGTCACGCTCCAACCCGGCGTATACACCGGCGGCATCACGGTCACGGGCCAGGCCTCGGTCTTCTTGCTGCCCGGCATTTATATCTTGCAGGGAGGCGGACTGAACATTACCGGCGGCGCCAGCGTGGTCGGCACGGGCGTCATGATTTACAATAGTCCGCTCAACGCCGGCCAGGGAATCCACGTCAGCGGACAAGGCAGCCTGGTGCTGTCGGGGCCGGCGAGCGGCACGTATAAGGGCGTGGCCATCTTCGAGGCCCGCGGCGCCGGTTCGCCGATCGCCATCGACGGCCAAGGCTCCATCACCGTGCAGGGGATTTTCTATGCCGCCAGCGCCCCGATCGAGGTCACGGGCAACGGACGCCTGACGGTGTTGAACGATCTCGATGACAACATCCGGGCACAACTCATCGCCTTCGACGTCAACGTGGTCGGCAACGGCACGGTCTCCGTCAGCGGCAGCCCCATCAGCGGCATCCACGGCCTGCTCGGCAGCTTGCAGGCGGCGACGGCCGCCAATCCCTTAGTGATCACCGGCGGGAGCTTCAGCGCCACGGAAGGGACGACGTTCACCGGCGCGGTGGCCGCCTTCGGGGCCAGCGCGGCGGGCGCCGTCGCTTCCGACTTCACCGCGACGATCAACTGGGGCGACGGCACCTCTTCGACCGGCACCGTCACAGCCACCGGCAACGGCGGCTTTCTGGTCATGGGCAATCATACCTACGCCGAAGAGGGGACCGAGGCCGTCACGGTCACGCTCAGCGACAACGCGAGCCATACCGTGAGCGCGGCGGCCCAGGCGAACGTGGCCGATGCTCCGCTGGTGGCGGCGGGGATCAACATTCCCGTCCAGACAAGCCTGACCGTGACCAACTTGCAGGTCGCCTCCGTGACCGACACCGGCGGCGCCGAAGCGGCCACCAGCTATACGGCCACCATCGACTGGGGCGACGGCACGACGGCCACAACGGTCACGCCGGGCATCAGCGGCAACACGCTGGACATCGTCGGCAGCCACACCTACGCCTTGGCGGGCGAGTATGACGTGACCGTCACTGTAAATGATGAAGGCGGGGCCTCGACGGTGGTCCACTCGGTGGTCTTCGTCGGCAGCCCGCCGCCGACTAATCTGTTTGTCAGCAATGCGTTCCAAGAAGTGCTCCAACGTCCCATCGACGTCGGCGCGCTGAAGTTCTTCACCAGCGAGTTGCAGAGCGGCGTGCCGCGCGGAACCGTGGCTCTTGCGCTGACCCAAAGCGACGAATATCTGGATAACCAGATCGAGCAGGCCTATCTGGAGTACCTCGGCCGCGATGCGGATGACGCCGGCCTGGCGTTCTGGCTGAACATGATGAAGGGCGGCTTAACGATCGAGCGGTTGGATGCCGACTTCATCGGCACACCCGAGTTTTACGCGCACTCCGGAGACACCGACGACCTATGGGTCGAGCACATGTATTTCGACCTGCTCGGCCGGGCGCCGGATACGGCAGGCTTGACGTTCTGGCTGAACGCCTTGGCGGGCGGCGAAGCGCGGGCCGTGGTGGCCCTCGGCTTTGCCGACAGCGCCGAGCACGAAACGATCATCGTGCGCGACGACTACTTGACCATCCTCGGCCGCCCGCCGGCGCCGCCGGAGGTGGACTTCTGGGTGACCGAATTCGAGCAGGGGATGAACAACGAGAACGTCGTGGCGGGCTTTATCGGCTCCGATGAATACTTCCACGACCACAGCCAGGATTGAGCGGGCGAGGTCGACCGCCGGATGCGCAGCGGTGGCTGGGGCAGAAGCTGGCCGAGTGCGCACCGGCAATGACCGGCACCCGCCGTCGGCCAGCCATGCCCCGGTGGTGGCGCTACCGGGGCATCGCTTGGCCGCATCGCGTGTTCTCTCGCGCGATCCCAGTACGGCCAAGCTCTGCCCCAGCCACCGCTTGGATTCGCGATCCATCAATCTATGACTCACAGACGCTAGGCGTTGGCCGTGGCCGGCTCGCGACCCGCGCGGTAGAAGCCGACGCCTTCCAGCGCCTTGTAGACTTCTTCCAGCGTCTTCTCTCCGAAATTCGAAATGGCCAGCAGATCGTCGCGCGTGCAGTGCAGCAGATCGTTGACCGTGAAAATGCCGCGTTCCTCCAGGCAGTTGGTGGTGCGGACCGAAAGGCCGATTTCGGCGGTGCTCATCTCCAACCGACCGTGAAGGCCCTTCTCGAATTCGTCAACCTTGCTGAGGCGGATGCGGGTCATGGGTTCCCTCCCAAAAAAAAGAGAATGCTGTTAGCCAAGCGGTCGTGCCGTGGGGCAGTCGACCGCGGGCGGCAGCTCCGTATCTGCCGCTTAAGTGTGCGAATATAACAGTTCGCTCCAGAATTGCGAAGTACCTCGCGGAAAAAAATCGCCAACGAAGATTCCGCGCACTGATAGCAGCTAGCACGCCGGTGCATGCGGCCGCCGCTCAGACAAATAGTGGTGGCTGGGGCAGAGCCGCGCGACCGGCCAGTCTCTTCTTAGCGGTCCGCCGCGGCGATGCCCCGGTAGCGCCACCACCGGGGCATCGCTTGGCCGCATCGCGTGTTCTCAAGTCCAGCCCAGCACGGCCAAGCTCTGCCCCAGCCACCGAAAATGTCTCAGCGGCCGCCGCGTGCGGTAGAGCATCGCCGGGCGAAGGCCGGAAAACGCGGCGAACTCGATACGACCGACGTAACCCTCCTGCCCGCTTTGACCGTGCGGCTGCCGTGGCGTATAGCAATAGATAGCGAGCCGCCCATGGATGACACGTCTTTACCCAGCGACCACCGGTCCGCAGTTGCCGGCGGCTTGACGGAGGCGATTGCGCACGGTCGGCGGCAAGCGCGAGACTATCTGGTGCGGCAGCAGCGTCGCTTGGGCGAAATCGAGGCGGTGCTGGCCCATGAGATCGGCCGGATCAGCCAACAGCTCGCGTTGGTCCGCGAGGCCAACCTGGATGCCGAGGCCGAGATCGCGGCGGGGCGCAGCGAGCTGGACGACGCCACCCACAAGCTGCGGCACGACGAACGCGGCCTGGCGCAATTGCGTCGCGAGTGCGAAGCCGACGCCGACGAGCTCGCCTGGCAGCGGCAGCGGGCGCAGCGAAAGCTGACCGACCTGGAGGCTCAACGCGACCAACTCGACCGCATGGAGATCGACCTGAAGCGTCGCCGACGCCAATTGGCATACGAGTTAAGAGCTCGACGCGAGGACCCGTTGCGCGAACCTGAACGCCGAAAGCACGAGATCCCGCAGCCTTGCCAATCAACGGGCGAGAATGAAGCGGCGGCACAACAACTCGCTTTGGCCGACCAGCATGTGGCGGAACTCGAACGCAGCCTGGCAGCGGCCAACCGGCGTCAGTCTGAGGCCGATGCTCAGGTGGCTTTGGCCAACCAACGTGTGGCGGAACTCGAACGGAGCCTGACCGCGGCCAACCCGTGTCCGTCTGAGACCGCCGCTCAGGACGACCTTCGCGAAGCCCTGGCCGACATGCAGCGCCGCTACGACTTGGCGATGGACGACCTGCGCGAGCGGAAGCGCCGCGTGACGGAGTTGGAACAGCAACCGGTGCGGCCTGCCGCGGCCGCCACAGCCGAACCGGACGGCAAGCTCGACTGGGAAGCGCAAAAGCAACGGATGCTGGCCGCGCTGGAAGCCGACACCGGGGACGACGACGCCGAGCGGCAAGAAGAGCGATTGCGAATCCGCGACGTGGTTGCCCGCACCGATGAGGCGCTGGCCGCCAAAGACCGGCAGATCGAGGAGCTTGAAGGGCTGCTGGCCGCGCAGTCGGCGAACATCGGCGAGGTGGCCGTCGGCGCGGCGGCGTTCGCCGAGCTGTTGTCCGGCGACGAAGTGGTGCGCAACGAGCGAGAGAGGCTGCAGCAGTTGCAGCACGAATGGGAAGAAAAACTGCGCCAGGCGGAGATCGATCTCTCCGTGCAGCGGGCCAAGCTGGCGCGGGAGCGGGCCGAGATCGAAGAGCGGCAGCGTTCGCTGCACGACAATCAAGCCGGTCCCCCGTCATCGACTGCCGGTGCCCCGGCGGTCGTCCGACCCGACCGCGGCCGGTGGCTGGCGCGGCTGGGGCTGAAGGAGGAAGGGCCCTGAGTCTCGATCAGGAATAAACCGCGTTGGCGGCGGCGATGCTGGCTCCGGCGTCGAAACGGTGGCCTTGCTCCGCCAGAAGCTGCTCCAAGGCCGAAAGGAACAACAAGACGTTGCGGGACCGCGAGCCGTGACCCATCAGGCCAATGCGCCAGACCTTCCCTTTGAACTCGCCCAGGCCGCCGCCGATCTCGATGCCGAAACGTTCCAGCAAACCGCGCCGCACCGCCGCATCGTCGACGCCGTCGGGCACGCGCACGGCGTTGAGCATCGGCAACTGGTGACCTTCGGCCGCCGTGTAGCCGATGCCGATGGCCGCCAGGCCCGCTTTCAGCGCGCGGTGGTTCAAGGCATGTCGGGCAAAGCAACTCTCCAGGCCTTCGTCGTCCACCAGCCGCAACGCTTCGTAGAGACCGTAGGTCATGTTGATCGGTGCGGTGTGATGATAGACGCGTTCTTCGCCCCAATAGCGGGCCAGCATCGACACGTCGAGATACCAGCTTTGCACCGGCGTCTTGCGGTGCAGAATGACCTCCATGGCCCGTGCGTTGAACGATACCGGAGCCAGGCCCGGCGGGCAGCTCAGGCACTTCTGGCTGCCCGAATAGATGGCGTCGATCTGCCAACGATCGACCTCGACCGGGATGCCGCCCAGGGCCGTGACCGTATCGACCAAGAGCATGGCGCCGGCGTCGTGGACCAGCCCGGCGATTTCTTCGATCGGCTGCCAGGCGCCGGTGGACGTTTCGGCCATCACGATGCCCACGACTTTGGGCCTCGATTTGGCCAGCGCATCCTTGAGATGCGCCGGCTCGAACACTTCACCCCAGGGCCGTTCGACGCGGGTCACTTTGGCGCCGGCCCGGTGGGCCACGTCGGCCATCCGCGCGCCGAACACGCCGTTGACGCAGACGATCATCGAGTCGCCCGGCTCGATCAGGTTGACCACCGTGCATTCCATACCTGCCGAACCGGTGGCGCTGATGGCCATCGTCATCGGGTTCTCGGTGCGGAACACGCCGCGCAGCAGCCGCTGCATGTCGTTCATCAAGGCCAGGTAGTAGGGATCGAGATGGCCGACGGTCGGGGCGGCCATGGCGGCCAGCACGCGCGGATGGATTTCGCTGGGACCGGGACCAAGCAGCAGACGAACGGGCGGGGCGAGCGGGGGGAACATGGGAGGGTTCAGGGTTCAGGGTTCAGGGTTCAGGAGGCGTCTCACGGATCAAACGGCTGATTTCCTTGAACTGCGGAGTGCCGAAGCGCTGGCACCACTCGAACAGCGCGGTCTCGGTCGTGGTCAGCGTGGCCCCGGCCGATTCCATGCGGCGCAGCGCCGTGCGATAGTCGATGTCATGGCGCGAGCCGACGGCGTCGACCGCCACATAGACGCGGCGGCCCGACGCAATCAAGTCGAACGCGGTTTGCAGCACGCACACGTGCGACTCGATGCCGGCCAGCAGCACCCGCGCGATGCCTTTTTCGTCCCATTGCCGGAAGATCTCCGGACAGCCGCCGCAGCTAAAGCAGAGTTTGTCGGGAATCGGCGGCAACCGCTGGGCGAGTTCAGGCACCGTCGGTCCCAGTCCCTGCGGGTATTGCTCGGTTCCGGCAGCGCTCACTCCTAGGATCTTGGCGCCGTCCAGCAGGCGGCGGATATTCCACACAACGCGCTGGTGCCCGGCGATCAGACCGATGAGCTTCTCCTGCACATCGACCACGAGCAGACCGGTATCATCGGCCGACATCAACTCCGGGCTGCGCGGCAACGGGTCCAGGCTCGGCTGTTCGGCTTCGTTTTCTGTCATGGCAAACAGGATAGCAAACTGTGTGGTGGCGCAGAAGAGACTCGATTGGTCTGCCGCTCCTCAGATCAACTCCTCAATCACCCGCGAGGCGTGCAGCAGGTCGTCGACCACGTAATCGGGCTGCAGGGCGGCGTCGGTGGCATACTGCCCGCCGTAGCCGGTGCGGACCAGCAGCGTCGTGGCGCCGACCGCCCGGCCAAGGTCGATGTCGCACGGCTTGTCACCAATGACGAACGAGTCGCTGGGCAAAAAGCCATGTTCCCGCGCGGCCGCCTCGACCAGGCCCGGCAAAGGCTTGCGGCAGCCGCAGCCTTCGTCGGGCCGGTGCGTGCAACAGACAATGCCGTCGATCTCGACGCCCGACGATCGCAGCAGTGCATGCAAGCGTTCATGGACCGCGTTCAATCGGTCTTCGTCGAAAAACCCACGGCCGACGCCCGACTGGTTGGTGACCACCACCAGACCCAAGCCGAGCCGCTTCAACTCGGCCAGCCCTTCGGCCGCGTTGGGAAGCAGCTCCAGATCGTCAGGATCGGACAGATAATGGCACTCGACATTGATCGTGCCGTCGCGGTCGAGAAGAACGAAACGCTTCATAGCAACAGTATGCCATGTTTGAGGCGATAGGCGATAGGCGTTAGGACAACTTCCTCACACCGTGCCTAAAGCCGAACGCCCATCGCCTAACGCCTGCCTTACTATGCCGCAATCCGCAGCCGCAGGCCCGCGTCGGCGGCCACGAAACGCCGGAGCATCTCGTCGACGATCCGTTCCGCCGCATGGCCGTCGCCATAGGGATTGACCAGTTTCGGCGGCATGGCAAAGCTCCGTTCGTCAGCCAGCAATACGCCCGCGCGTTCCACGATGCGACGCACGTCGGCGCCCACCATCTCGGCCAGGCCGGTTTCGATGAGTTCCTGTCGCTCGGTCGTGGCGCGGGTCACCAGCACGTGCTTTCCGAGCGAAGGGGCCTCTTCCTGAATGCCGCCCGAATCGGTGATGATCAGCGACGATCGGTCCATCAGCCAGACAAACTCCGGATAGGCCACCGGATCGAGCAGGTGAAGATTTTCGTCAGCGTGCCGGCGAAGCATGCGATAGACCGGACCGTGGACCTGCGGATTGAGATGGATCGGAAACACGAACTCCACGTCCGGCAACTCCGCCGCCAACATCAAGATGGCCCGACAAATATGATCCAGCCCTTCGCCGACGTTTTCGCGGCGGTGCCCGGTGATGAGCACCATGCGGCGGTCGCCCAAGTAGTCGTGCTTTTCCTGCCAAAAGTGGCTTCGGCTGCGCTCGCGTTGGACGGTGTCGAGCAGGGCGTCGACCACCGTGTTGCCCGTGACCACGATCGAGTCGTCGGGCACGTGTTCCGCCAACAGGTTTTGACGGGCACGCTCGGTGGGGGCGCAGTGTAGGGCCGCGGCCAGCGTCGCCAGGCGCCGATTCATCTCTTCCGGCCAGGGCGATCGCACGTTGCCGGTGCGCAGCCCGGCCTCGACGTGGATCAAGGGAATTCGTCGGTAGAACGCGGCCAGGGCGGCCGCGGCGGTGGTCGTCGTGTCGCCTTGAGCGACGACGCAATCGGGTTGGTGCTGCGCCAGCACGCCGTCGAGCGCCGTCAGCGCACGGCCGGCAAAGTCGGCCGGCGACTGATTCGGCCGCATCAGGCCCAGATCGATCTCGGCATCGATGCCGAAGTATTCGGTCACCTGGTCGAGCATCTCACGGTGCTGGCCGGTGACGCAAACGAGAGCATCGAGGTCGTCGGGCCGCTGCCGGCAGGCCGAGACCAGCGGGGCCATTTTGACGGCTTCGGGCCGGGTACCAAAGACGATCAGCGGGCGAAGCGGCATGATGACAAATCCTCTTCAGACGGTGGCAAATGTGGGGAGGTTAATCCACCGGCTCGCCCGGTCCAATAGCAGTTGGTGATGAGATCCCCCTCCTTTGAGAGGTGTCAACCGTTGACACCTGACGCTGTGCGCTTGTGGGAATCTGGCTTAGTCGCATTGGCCGGGATGTGCTAACATTCCACCCCTTATGTCCCGCGTACTCTATCTTGCGCCCGTCGAATGGGCCTCCCTTCGCCAACGTCCGCAGCAGCTTGCCCTGCGGCTGGCAAGGCACTTCGACGTGCGTTACGTCGAACCGGTCGGCCTGCGCTCGATGCGGCCGGCCGATTTGGGGCGAATCTGGCGGCACGCCACGGCAGACGGCCGGGCATCCGCCCCGCTGCCGCTCGTTCGGCCGCGTTACGTCCCTTTCATCGGCCATCGACTGCTCGACTGGGCAAATCGCCGCTGGCTCTGGCGGCAGATGGCGAACCAGTTCGATTTCGACGGCGGGCCTTGGATTCTGTGGCTGAGCACGCCCAGCCTGTTGGCTGAGACTTTGCTGGAGCATACCGCGCCGAGCTTGGTGGTGTACGACTGCATGGACCGCTACGCGGAGTTTCACCGCGGCCGGGCGCGACAACGGATCGAGCGGGCAGAAGCGGCCATCGTGGGCCGGGCCGACCTTGTCTTTGCCAGCTCGCGTGGCTTGGCAGAGCGGTTGGACCGTTGGCATGAGGCGACGCTTGTTCCTAACGGGGTCGAAACTTGCGAGTTTGCCGTCACCCGCCGGACAATGCCGGACTGGAGAAAGCGGATCCGTGGCCCCGTCGTCGGTTTTTACGGCACCATCGGCGATTGGCTCGACTTCGACCTGCTGGCCGAGCTGGCCCGTCGCCGCCCGGACTGGTCGTTCGTGTTTGCCGGCCCGCAGGCGAGCCGCGACTTCGGCCGACTGCAAAGATTGGCCAACGTACATCACCTGGGCGTCATCCCCTACGACGCGCTGCCGGAACAGGCAGCCTGGTTCGATGTGGGGCTGGTACCGTTCCGTCTCAACGCGCTCACCCGTTACGTTCATCCGATCAAGGCGCTGGAATACCTGGCCCTCGGCCTGCCGATCGTTTCGTCGGCGCTGCCGGACCTGGCGGAGTTGGCGAACGTCGTCCGTTTTGCCGCGACGGCGGACGAGTGGTTGGCGGCAATTGCGGAGGCGCTGACGGCGGAGGCACGTTCGACTCAAGCGGTGACCGTCCGCAGGCAAGCGGCGGCGGCGCACGACTGGGATAGCCGCGCGGCGATCATTGTGGGGCGATTGATGGAGCGGCTACCGGCGGACCAGAGGTCGGCGGATGAGCCAACGGGGAATTCGCTGGGTAAGGGAAGATTGCCAATTGCGAATTGCGAATTGCAAATTGCAAATTGACGACGAGCGAGGCTGCGATGCTAGATGCCAACTCCTTGGGTGCGACGGGGGTCGCTTCGGCTCGTCGGTCCGTTATCGTGGATCGTGTCCCAGCCGACCTCGACGTGGGAGTGATCTACAGCGGAGAGCGGCATTTTCTCGTTCCGCTGCTGGAAACCATGCGCTATGTTACCGGCGATTTGCGTGTACGGCTGATTGTGGTCGATAACGCGTCGCGCGACGGCGCGGCGAGCTGCCTGGCCTGGCCCGGCACGGCGACGGTCGTCTACAACGCGCGGCGGCTCGGTTACGCCGCGAACCTCAACCGGATTCTCGCCGCCGCCACCGCCCGATACGTGCTGCTGATGAACACGGATATGGAGTTCGATCCGGCCGAAGCGTGCTTGAGCAAAATGGTGCGGTTCATGGACGCCCACCCGCTGTGCGGCGTGAGCATCTGCCGTCTCTATCATCTCGACGGCAGCTACGCCTGGCCCGCCCGCCGTTTTCAGACGCTGCCGATGATCGCCGCTCGCCGGCTGGGGCTGGAACGCGTTTTTCAATCGGCGTTGGACGACTATCTTTATCGGCGCCATGATCCGTGCGCCACCTTCACCTGCGACTGGGTGTCGGGCTGTTTTTTGCTCGTGCGGCGCGAGGCGCTGCTGGACGTCGGGCGGTTTGACGAGCGGTTCGTGAAATACTTCGAGGACGTCGATTTTTGTGCGCGCATGGCCCGATCGGGCTGGCAAGTCATGCACCACGGCGGCACCTGGTGCTTTCACCACGAGCAGCGCGCCAGCCGGCGATGGTTCTCGCTCGATGCCCTGCGGCACCTCGTTGCCTATTTGCGGTGGCGTTTTGGCCTTAACCCAAACGACCAAATCGCCTAAGATTCCGCCGCCATCGTCGAACAAGCCAAGGATGGCCCAAGCGCATCAGGGAGGATGACAATTCATGCCCCACAGAATTCTCGTGACCGGCGGCGCCGGTTATCTCGGCTCGGTGCTGGTTCCCGCCCTGCTCGAACAGGGCCACACCGTCACCGTGCTCGATTGCTTCCTGTTCAACCAGAACAGCCTGCTGGAATGCTGCGCCAATCGGCGCTTCTCGGTCATTCGCGGCGATTGCCGTGAAGCCAGCGTGGTCCGGCGAGGTCTCTCCGACGCCGACATCATTATCCCTCTGGCCGCTATCGTCGGCGCTCCCGCGTGTTCCGCCGACGCCACGGCCGCCCGTTCGACCAATCTCGACGCCGTCAAGCTGCTGCTGACTTTGCGGTCGACCCAGCAGCGCGTCATCTATCCCACCACGAACAGCGGCTACGGCATCGGCGAAAAGGGAAAGTTTTGCACGGAAGAAACGCCGCTGCGGCCCATTTCGCTGTACGGCACAACCAAAGTCGAAGCCGAGCGGGCCGTGCTCGACGCCGGCAATTCCATCACCTTCCGTCTGGCCACCGTCTTCGGCATGTCGCCGCGGATGCGGATCGATCTTTTGGTGAACGATTTCGTCTACCGGGCGATCAACGACCGCACGGTGGTGGTCTTCGAAGGGCACGCCAAGCGGAACTACATCCATGTGCGCGACGTCGCCCGTGCGTTTCTGCACGCCATCGACCAATTTCCCGTCATGCAGGGCCAGCCCTACAACGTGGGACTGAGCGACGCCAACCTGTCGAAGATCGAGCTTTGCGAGCGGATCAAGGAGCACCTGCCGCAGTTCGTCTATCTCGAAGCGCCCGTCGGCGAAGACCCCGACAAACGCGATTACATCGTCTCGAACCAGAAGATCGAGCGTGCCGGGTTCAAGCCGGCCCACTCGATCGACGACGGCATTCGCGAGCTGATCAAGGGTTACACGGTTTTGAAGAACGGCCGCTACAGCAACGTGGGGTAGCCATGATCGAGCGGTTTTATCGCGCTCTGTACCGCATCCGCCGGGTGGAAGAGGAGATCGCGCGGGTCTATCCGCTCGATAAGGTCAAAAGCCCGGTCCACTTGTCGATCGGCCAGGAGGGCATCTCGGTCGCCGTCTGCGAGGCGATCGAGGCCAGCGACGTGGTGTTCGGCACCTATCGCGGGCATGCCCTCTATCTGGCCAAGGGCGGCGACCTGCGGCAGATGATGGCCGAGCTGTACGGCAAAGCCACGGGCTGCGCGCAAGGCAAAGGCGGCTCGATGCACCTGATCGATACCGACGCCGGCGTGATGGGCACCTCGGCCGTCGTGGGCACCGGCATCGCCAACGCCGTCGGCTATGCCTACGCCATGAAGTATCGCCGCAGCGATGCGATCGTGGCCTGTTTCTTCGGCGACGGCGCCACAGAAGAAGGCGTCTTTCACGAGAGCCTCAATTTCGCCGCCCTAAAACGTCTGCCGATTCTTTTCGTTTGCGAAAACAACTCCTACGCCATCCACACTCACCAGCTCCGCCGGCAGGCCCAGGCCAACATCGCCGAACGTGTACGCAGCTACGGCATTGCCACGCAACGCATCGACGACGGCGACGTCGTCAAGCTGCACAAGTGCGTCAAGCAAGCCGTCGATGAGCTCCGCACGGGCGAGAGCGGGCCGCATTTCTTCGAGTGCAAGACGTACCGTTGGCGGGAGCACGTCGGGCCGGGCGACGACTGGCATCTCGGTTATCGTCTGCCGCGCGAAGCCCAGACGTGGTTCGAAAACGATTCGTTGCGGCAGCTCGCGCCGCAGCTCGACGACCGCCGCCGGCACGAGATCGAGGCCGAAGTCGAGTGCGAAATCGAAGTCGCCCTGGCCTTTGCCGAGCTGAGCCCGGAGCCGAAGGCGGAGAGTTTGTATGGCGATATGGCGGGAGCGGGAGTGGTGATTGGTCGTGTGAAGAAGGGTATGGGAAACAAGGCACACGTAACAGCGGCACCAAGAGAACTACGGCCGTTGGCCGCGTAGGGTGGGACCAGCGAGCTTGCGAGCGCCGGCCCACGATCTTGCGGCGTCGCTCACGGTGGGCCGAAGCTCACAAGCTCGCTGGCCCCACCCTACATCGGCTTGGTCGTGAAGAAATATGCGAAAAACATCGATTCAGCCCCGCAAGAAGAACCAACGGCGCGTGACGACTGGGCAAGCGCATGGCACGGTGGATCCTGTTCCCTGTTCCCTGTTCCCTGTTCCCTCCACTCGCCAGCTCTCCTATGTCGACGCCGTTCGCGAAGCGACCGATCAGGAGATGGACCGCGATCCGGCGGTGATCTTGTTCGGCCTCGACGTCGACGATCCCAAAGCGATTCAAGGCACCACGCGGGGTCTGGCCGCCAAGTTTGGCCCCGAGCGGGTCTTCGGCACGCCTTTGTCTGAAGACGGCATGACCGGCGCGGCGGTGGGCATGGCCCTGGCCGGCCTGCGCCCGATTCATGTCCATATCCGCATGGACTTCCTGATGCTGGCCATGAACCAGTTGATCAATGTGGCGGCCAAGAGCCGTTCCATGTACGGCGGCCGCGTGTCGGTGCCGTTGGTGGTGCGGTCGATGATCGGCAAGAGCTGGGGACAAGGGGCGCAGCACTCGCAAGGGCTTTACTCGTTCTTCATGCACGTGCCGGGCTTGAAGGTCGTCGCGCCCTCGACGCCTTACGACGCCAAGGGCACGCTGCTGGCCGCCATCCGCGACGACGACCCCGTGGTGTACGTCGAACACCGCCTGTTGCACTTTCAGCAAGGCCCCGTGCCGGAGATGCCGTACACGGTGCCGCCCGGCAAAGCCCGGATCACCGCGGCCGGCGACGACGTGACGCTGGTGGGTATTTCGTGGATGCAGATCGAATGCCTGCGGGCCGAGCGTTACCTGCGCGCCGCCGGCGTTTCGGCCGAGGTCATCGATCCGGTCTGGCTGGCGCCGCTCGACATCGAGACGATCGTCGAGTCGGTCGACAAAACCGGGCGGCTGTGCGTGGTCGATAACGGCTGGACCACGTGCGGCGCCGGTGCCGAGATTGTGTCGCAGGTGGTCGAGCGACTGCAAGGCAAACGCTCGATCGCGGTGCATCGCATCGGTTTCGCGCCGGTCACTTGCCCGACCGCTCCCAGCTTGGAGGCCGAGTTCTATCCCGACGCGCGCACGATTGCCGGGGCCGTATATGGACTGGTGCGCGGCGAGGTATGGATGCCCGACCAGCGAGACGACCTGCAGGACATCGCATTCAAAGGACCCTTTTGACAATTTTGGATTTTGGATTTTAGATTGGCCGTAAGGTGGGACCAGCGAGCTTTCGAGCGCCCACCGATCGCGACGTCGTTGATGGTGGGCCAGCGCACGCAAGCTCGCTGGTCCCACCTTACGGCGGCGGCCGAATCCAAAATCGAAAATCCAAAATCCAAAATCGTAATGAACCAGACCGCTTTCCCCGACCGCCCGACTTCGCCACGGCAAATTGCCCTCGACTGGCCGTTGATGCGCAAGAACTTCGCGCCTTCCGATCTGGAGGCCGTCGTCGAGCTGTTGCAGCAAGACGATCCGGTGCTGACGCAGGCCGGCCACGTGCGGGCGTTCGAGCGCGAGTGGTCGCAATGGCTGGGCGTCGAACACAGCGTGTTCGTCAATTCCGGCTCGTCGGCCAACTTGCTGACGTTGGCCGCACTGCGGGCCACGGCCGGTCCCGGAGAAGTGATCGTTCCGACGCTCACCTGGGTCTCCGACATTGCGGCCGTCCTTCAAAACGGCTTCGAGCCGGTGTTCGTCGACATCGACCCGCGCACGCTGGGCATGGACAACGAGCAGGTGCTCGACAAGATCACGCCGCGCACGAAGGCCGTGTTTGTCACGCACGTGCTCGGCTATAACGCGATCTCCATTCGCTTGCTCGACGACTTGGCGCGACGGCGGGTGCCGCTCATCGAGGACTGCTGCGAGGCCCACGGCGCCACCTTCCACGGCTTCAAGCTCGGCACGTTGGGGCTGATGTCGAACTTCTCCTTTTATTACGCGCATCACTTGACGACGATCGAAGGGGGCATGATCTCGACCAATGATGAGCGGCTTTATCAGGTGCTCCGCATGTTGCGGTCGCACGGCATGGTGCGCGAAGCGACCGACGACGATCTGAGGTCGTCGTATCATCTCGATTATCCGGACTTGAATCCGGAGTTTATTTTTGCCTATCCGGCCTACAACGTTCGCAGCACCGAGATCAGCGCGGTCATCGGCCGCAACCAGCTCAAGCGGCTCGACGGCAACATCGAAGCCCGCCGCGAGAACCTGGCCGTCTTTCTTCGCCATCTCGACGCCGAGAAATATCAGACCGATTTTGACGTCGCGGGATGCTCCAGCTACGCACTGACGCTGGTCCTCAAGCGCCCCGATCCGCTTTTGGCCGAATGCGTGGCGCGGGCCCTGCGAAGTGCGGGCGTGGAGTTTCGCCGCGGGATGTCGGGCGGCGGCAATCAGCTTCGCCAGCCCTATCTGCGGCCTTATTTGGGTGCGGAACATTGGCAAGCATACCCGCGTGTCGAGCACGTTCACTTTTACGGCTTTTACGTGGGCAACTATCCCGACCTGCCGCGTGAGAAGATCGTCGCCTTGTGTGATTTGTTGAATGGTTTGTAGCAGGCGTCAGGCGTCAGGCGTCAGGCGTCAGGCGTCAGACGTCAGGCGGGCAATTGCAAATTTGCAATTTGCAATTTGCAATTTGCAATTTCCCGAACCCCGAACCCCGAACCCCGAACCCTGAACCCATGCTCGACCTGGTCCTCATCAACCCCGCTAGCCGGACGCAAGTCTATCAGTCGCTGGGCAAGCGTCTGGCGTCCATCGAGAATCCCGTCTGGGCCGGGCTGATGGCCGAGTTCGCCCGGTGGCAGGGACTGTCGGTCGAGATCATCGACGCCGAAGCGCTTGTCCTGAGCGCCGAGCAAGTGGCCGAAGAAGTGGCCTCGCTCAACGCCCGGTTGGCGGTCGTCGTCGTGTATGGACATCAGCCGTCGGCCTCGACGCAGATCATGCCCGCCGCGCGACGCACGTGCCAGGCGATCAAAGACCTGCTGCCGAACCAGCCCATTCTGCTGGCCGGCGGACACGTGGCGGCGCTGCCGCAACGCACACTTGAAGAAGAGCCGGCCGATTTCGTGGCTTCCGGCGAAGGGCTGTGGACGATCGTTGATTTGGCGTCGGCCCTGAAAGCTTCTCCGCGGCCCGCGGGGAAAAGGGGACAGGTACGTTTTGCCGGAACGACCCGAAGGGCGCTTCGCACAAAACGTACCCGTCCCCTTTTCCCCGATCTCAGCCGCGTGCGCGGCCTGTGGTATCGGCAGGAAGATGCCGTGCGCTCGACGCCCGCCGCGCCGCTGGCCACCGATCTTGACAATCAACTTCCCGGCATCGCCTGCGACCTTTTGCCGATGGACCGGTATCGGGCACACAACTGGCACTGCTTCGGCGGTCACGAGCGGCAACCTTATGCCGCGATTTATACCACGCTCGGCTGCCCCTATCACTGTTCGTTCTGCTGCATTCAGGCGCCTTTCAAGGCGGGCGAGCAGGCCGCCGGACACAAGCCGGGCGCAAACAGCTACCGTTTCTGGTCGCCCGCGCACGTGATTGGCCTGATCGATAAGCTGGTGATCGAGCATGGCGTGCATAACATCAAGATCGCCGACGAAATGTTCGTGCTCAACCGCCGCCACGTGGCCGCCATCTGCGACCTGATTATCGAGCGCGGCTACGAGCTGAACTTGTGGGCCTACGCCCGCGTCGATACGGTCCACGACGCGCTGCTCGACAAGCTGGCGCAGGCCGGCTTTCGCTGGCTGGCCTTCGGCATCGAATCGGCCAGCGAGCAGGTGCGCGACGGAGTGGACAAGCGGTTCGACCAGCAGCAGATATTCACGACGCTCGGCAAGGTGCGCGCGGCCGGCATCCACGTGATCGGCAACTACATCTTCGGCTTGCCCGACGACGATCGCGACAGCATGCAGGCCACGCTCGATCTGGCGCTGGATCTCAATTGCGAGTTCGCCAATTTTTACACGACCATGGCTTACCCCGGTTCGCCTCTCTATCAGCAGGCGCTGGCGTTGGGCTGGCCGCTCCCCGAAGCATGGTCGGGCTATTCGCAGCACGCCGTCGATACCCGGCCCTTGCCGACCGCCCACTTGGCCTCCGACGAGGTGCTGGCCTTTCGCGACGCCGCATTCCACACGTATTTCCGCGGTCCCCGTTACCGCGACATGATTCGCCGCACGTTTGGAGCCGAGACGCTGGAGCAAGTAGACGACATGAGCGCCCATACGCTGACCAGACGGAGTTATGCCCATGTGTAGAGAAAGTGAAGGCGTTAGGCGTTGGGCATTGGGCGTTAGGAACAGCGGACCTAACGCCTAACGCCTCAATCACGGTGGGCCGGCGCTCGCAAGCTCGCTGGTCCCACCCTACATGCTCATTGCCAAACAGCTACCCGGAGCCGACCGATGTCGTTGATGCAATACGTCATTCCTCGCCAGGCCCGCTCGCGCCTGAAACAAGCGGTGGGCCTGCAACAACTCCACAAACGGGTCCACGACGTCGAACGAGCGTTGCCGACGCTGGCCGATCATCTGCGGCATTTGGAAAAGTGTATTGCCGAGCCGTCCGATCCGCGGCTGCTGATTCCGGTTCCCCCTTGGTATGACCCGCAGTTCTGCGAACCGACCGTGGCGATGGCCCTGCGCGACTTGTGCCGGCCGGGCGACGTGGTGTTCGACGTCGGCGCTCACGCCGGCTCGTTGAGCTTGCTCATGTCGCGGCTCGTCGGATTGACCGGCAGCGTCTGGTCGTTCGAGGCCAGCCGGCGGATGGTCATTACCTGCCAGCACAACTTGGTGCTCAACGGTTGCAACAACGTGCAACTCTTCCACAAAGCCGTCTTTGCCACGTCGAACGAGGCGGTAAAAATCTATCACACCGACGCCAACAACGACACGATCATGGAGACATGGCCGCACAACGAGACCTACGACGAAGTGGAAACCGTCGCACTGGACGACTTCGTCGAGCACGGCCAGGTTTATCCGTCGCTGATCAAGCTCGACATCGAAGGCGCGGAATACGACGCGTTGAAAGGCTCGGAACGGTTGCTCGCCGGCCGCCATCCCATGCTGATCGTCGAGCAGCAGCCGCCCGACAGCCCCTGCTTCGCCTTCCTGCGCGAACGAGGCTATACGGCCATCGACCTCTCGACCTACCGCGAGGTACGCACGCCCGACGACTATCCGACGGGGGCGGTCGTGGTCAACGTGCTCTATATCCACCAATCGCAGATCGACCGCTCGCCGTATCGTCCGCCGTTGCAAGGCGAGCTGGTTCAGCGGATCGGCAAGGACGATTTTTTAACCGAGCCAAACGGCGATGTGCGGCTGAAGCGACGCTTCGATCTGGAGACGGGCAGGTATCTCGTCGCCACCGAGATCGTGGCCGGCGGCCCGGACAACGAAGTTCATATAGGGGTCCAAGGCGATCGGACCGATCTTTTGCGCTATCATGGCGACACGGCCTGGCTTGCGCAGAGCTATCGCGATTGGATCATCGACCTCCGCCGGAAGAAGTCGATCGACTTGTTCGTGCGGTTCTTGCGGGGATCTTGCGATCCCGGCCTGGAGTTCAAGTCGGCGGCGATTTATCGCTTTCCGGCACTTTCCAACCTCCGCCGCCTCGATTTCGCTTGATCGGCGCAAGAACGTGCGTTCCAATGCGAATATCCACAAAGGCATCAGGCTTGAGGCGTCCCGGCGACTTTCCTGACGCTTGACGCCTCAACTGTTATGGCGACGGTCCACCGCGCCAATGACCGATTTGCAATTCGCAATTCGCCATTTGAAATCGTTGCCGCGGCCTGGGATTGGGCCCGAACCGACTATTGCGAATTGCAAATTGTGGCTCGCTGGTCCCACCCTACAAGACTCCACCTAACACCAGACCAACCATCATGGCCGACGAAATCGACTATCAAGTCTTCGGTTCCGAAATGCAGTACGTCGAGGTCACGCTCGACCCGGAGGAGATGGTCATCGCCGAGCCGGGCATGATGATGTACATGACGCCCGGCATCCAGATGGAGACCGTGTTCGGCGATCCGTCGGCCAAGTCGGGCGGCTTCTGGAGCAAGGTCGCCGCCGCCGGCAAACGGGCGATCACCGGCGAGTCGATCTTCATCACCACCTTTCGCAATGCCGCCCCGCGACGCGAGCACGTGGCCTTCGCCGCTCCCTATCCGGGCAAAATCCTGCCCATGCACCTCGACCAGTTGGGCGGCGAGCTGATCTGCCAAAAAGACTCGTTCGTCTGCGCCGCGCGTGGCATCCAGATCGGCGTCGCCTTTCAAAAGCGGTTCGGCGTGGGCCTGTTCGGGGGTGAAGGCTTTATTATGCAACGGCTGACCGGTGACGGCGTGGCTCTGGTCCACGCCGGCGGCACGATGATGAACCGAACGCTCAGCGCCGGCGAAACACTCAAGCTCGACACCGGCTGCCTGGTGGCGATGACCAGCGGCATCGACTACGACATCCAGTTTGTGGGCGGCATCAAGAACACGCTGTTCGGCGGCGAGGGGCTGTTCTTTGCCACGCTCACCGGGCCGGGCCAAATATGGTGCCAGTCGCTGCCCTTCTCGCGACTGGCCGGCCGCGTGTTGGCCAGTGCTCCGCAACGCGGTGGCAGCCGCGAGGAAGGCTCGGTCCTGGGCGGACTCGGCCGCCTGATCGACGGCGACAACGAATAATCCAAAATGCCCGTCAGCTTCCCATCACGTCGCCGCGGACCGCAAAGTCGAGCCCGAACGACTCGCAGCGCGTGACGCGCACCACCAGCCGTTCCACCCACTCGCCCACGGGCAACTCGACCGCGAGGAACCGCGTGCGCACAGGCCGGATGTGCCAAAGCGTCACGCTGTCGGCCGTGGCACGCATCGCGTCGCACTCAAACGGACTTCCGCACGGTTGCAGGCGTTCGTCGAGCGGGGTCGCCCGCGCGCGGGCGGCCGGCCACGTCGGGCCGTCGATGGCCTGGTCGGCCGCGACGGTTGACCGCTGGACCGGCTGCTCTTGGCTGCCCGGATAGGAGGAGTGCGACAAATTGAACTGACCGAGATCGAACCTGCTGACGGTGGCCATGCCAATGTCTCCTGAAAGTGATTGGCCCTACCTGGCCGTTGCGATGTTCCTGAAACTGAGGCTAAGGCCGCCGCGACGAAACCTCAACAGAAATCCGGCCGCGGCGAAGAATTTTCTCGAAGGCCCGGCGATACGTCCGGCGCCGGTCCTAGAGGCGGCAGCCTTGGTAAAGTTTCACTGGCTGCATTCAACCACAAAGAGCACCAAGCCCACAAAGGGGTTGCTGCCCGTCCTTCGTGGATGAGCCTGCCCTTGGCCTTCGGCACCACCCCGGAGACGATTCCCGCCTCGGTGCCGTATCTGCGCGCCGAGCCGGCCGACATCGAGCGTTGGCGGGAGCGGCTGGCGCGCGAGCCGGCCGGGCCGAAGGTGGGCCTCGTCTGGGCCGGCCGCTCGACGCACAAAAATGATCATAACCGGTCGATATCGCTTTCCCTGCTGGCTCCGTTGGCCGCCGTGCCGGGCGTGCATTTCTACAGCTTGCAAAAAGGCGGTCCCTCGTCGCAGGCCAAGATGTTTCCCGCTCGCCGCGCCGACCGACCAGACTGAGCTTGCAGCCAAGGAGGCCACGTCGTCATGTTCTCTCATCGTTCCGCTGGCCCGTCCACATCGCCCAAACCGTCACTGCCAGTCTTCCAGCTTGAGCCGCGGAACACGGCTGAACTCGCTGGTGTTGTGCGTGACTAAAATCAGCGATTTGGCCAGAGCGATCGAAGCGATCATTAGGTCGTTGGGACCAATAGGCGTTCCCACGCCATCCAAGTAGGCACGTAGCTCGCCGTACTGCTCGGCCGCCGCGTCGTCGAAGGCGAGCGACTGAAATTGACCAGAGAAATTGTGGACCTCCGTTAGGGTCTGGGACTTCCGAACACTGCGGTGTGCGCCGTACAGAAGTTCCGCCACGACGACGGAGCAAAGAACGACGCTTCCCGGAGCGGCGGCAGCCAGCCTCGTGGTGACGTTCGACGCCTGGCCCAGGCGAAGGTGATTCACGCACGAATTCGTGTCCAGCAGGTGCGTCACGGCAATTCCTCGCGGCGTTCGTATTCGCCTTGCCCATGGCGCACGAACGTCGGGTCCGTGATGCTGCCTGCGGTCGACAGGACGAATTGCCGCCATTCCTCTTGTGTCATCGTGGGTTTCGGGACCGGATCGATCGTGACCTGCACTTCCTTATCGGCCTCTGCTTTGCCGATCGGCACCGCCAAGTGCAAGACGCCGTCGGCGCCGACGCGCGAATGAACGACCATGCGATTCATGTCAATCCTCAAGTTTTCAATGCGATAGAGCCCCAACCAATTATAACCGGCGATCTGGAACCGGCACTCAACCACAAAGAGCACGAAGAGCACAAAGGCACTCCTGCCCGTTCCTCGTGTTCTTTGTGCCCTTCGTGGTTCCAATGACGGGCGCCGCCGCCTTGAAAAAAACGCGGCCGCGCTCAACGGCACGGTCAAGGGAGATAAAGCCGCCCGGTGCCTCGGTAGGCATTGATGTCGAGCAAAATGTCGAGGAGCGATTCGATCACGTTTTCGACGTATGCTCGATCGCGATGGAATCGCTCGGGATCAGAGATAGTCAGCACCGGCAAACTTTGCATAGTAACACACTGGCGAAGCGTCGCCTCGAGCGAGTCGTCGCCGCTCCGGTTGCGGTTACTCGTGATGAGCACGTATTCCTGGTCCTGGCCAAATTGCCAAACCACGTCGTCTTTGGCGGCGGGATCGAGGCCCACGTCGCCAAACGCCGCATATTGGATGCTCAACTCCTGCCAAATCGACGCCCACGAACCCGGATTGCATCAAGCTGACAAGGAAGTCAACATGCCCGCGGATATTGACGTCAGCCAGGATGCCCTGCACCGTTTCCGTCCTCGCGAGCGTGATTGCCAAGTCTCTCCTGGAGCGCCAGCCTCTTTTCGCGCGACCGGCGCAGCAACTCCTCGACGTGCGGCGGGTTGCGGCGCGTGGCATTCCGCTGGCGAATACGGCGGTCTTCTTCCATCACCTCTTCACGATGCTCGTCGACGTAGCGCTCGACCGCCTGGATTTCGGCCACGGAAAGAGTCGGCATGATCTGAAGAATCTCGTCGTAGCTGTAGTTTAACTGGAGGTAGGGCACCAGGTCCTGCACGGTAATGCGGCTGGTCGAGAGCTGCGGCCCGCGGCCCTTATCGACAATACTGGTCTCAGCGTTCATGGCTCCTCTCGCCTTTTGTGGCACTCCTTTATTGTACCGACGGCTAGCCGCAAAGCGTAGACCGTTCTGCCACCAAGAACCTTAACGGTCATCACGGCTACGGTGTTTCCAGGCACGACGATTTCGGCGGAAACGCATATCCAGGTCGCCGTCCGGAGCCCCGATTGCATTCTGGGCGTTTTTCGCCCAAACTTATCGAGGAGAAACGCGATGAACCAACCGACGATCGAACAAATGCGGGCCGCCCTGGAGGCTGCCAAATTGCCGCCAAAGGAAAACTTCGAGCGCATGGTGGCGATTGGCCTGATCAACTCGGAAGGGCAGTTGACAAAGCTCTATGGCGGCGAGGCCGAGCCGGAACCGTGGGCCAAGCGACCACCCGCTGTCACCTCCGCCAATGTCAACGGCCACCGTGATCATCCGTAGCTTGCGGAAACCGGCACTCAACCACGAAGAGCACGAAGACCACATAGGCATTCCGGCCCGTTCTTCGTGTTCTTTGTGCCCTTCATGGCTCCAATGATGGGCGCCGCCGCTTCGAACAAATCGCGCGGGTGCTTGCAGGGACGCTTGCGGCTGGCTAGCATGGCAGGCGTTTTCGCTCGGCTGGTTCGCGCGGGGGAGACATCGCCGTTACACGCTCGGGCGACGGTTGCCGCGCCATGTTTCCCGCTCGCAGCGCCGACGGGCCAGACCGAGCTTGCAGCCAAGGAGGCCACGTCGTCATGTTCTCTGGCTCGTCCCCGCTCCGCGGTCGTTGCTGCGGCGTTCAGGCTTCCGGGCGGGTTCGGGGTTCACGCTCCGCCCGAACGAGAGAACGAGATCGCGAGAACGTGCCTGGCCTTGTGTTTGTGCTAAATGGTCGGGTACACTGCCGTTAAGGTTCCGAAACTAACCGCCGAGCAACGCGAAGCACTCCGCCAGGGCGAGGGTCCGGTTGCCGTCGAGGATGAGCAGACACACCAGGTCTATTTCATCGTCGATAAGGCGACGTTGGAGGTGCTTTGAAAGGAGCAAGACATGGCGGCAATCCGCGAAGGGCTGGCGGACGCGCAAGCCGGCCGCGTAACGGCCGTCGGCGATTCGATCGCGCGCATTCGGCAACAGCTTGGGCTGCCACAGCGGGCGCGATGACGTACACCGTCGTTAATACACGACGCCCAACGCACCGAATCATCTTCACGGTGGCCGACGACGTGGTTCTCGTGCTTGCCGTGCGCCACGTGGCGCAAGACGAGCTTCAACCCGACGACCTCACCTGCCCCGCAGCAATTCCGTGGGCGGGGCCAGAGGCCCCAAGTTCCCGCCGCCCCGGGCCCTTTACACGGGAAAAACGTGGATTAAACTGATTGTCGCTTTAGCGGCAACAGCGTTCTTGTTGTGTGGTTCGCGGGCGAAAGGCGCGCCCGTGAAAAAAGCAAGGGCGTAGTCCCCAAGGTCCGGTGCGTTCGCGGC
>DATLUO010000179.1 GCA_035533075.1 Pirellulales bacterium
GCGGTCGTAGCCGTTGAACCGCGGGATGCAGGCCGATCATGCGGGCCGCTGCCGTGTCGCCGGGCTGGTCCGCGTCGAAGCCACAGTGGACTTCGTACCCAGAGCCGAGCAGGCCGGTAAGCCAGGGCGGATTGACGCGGAGACGCGCTTAGGATAGGCGAAGAACAGCATAGGCTACCTTCCCGTTTTTTGAGCTGGGGTGCGGACGAAACGCGGGCGCGCGGACGCTTTCGGAAAAGCACCATCGCGGGCCGACCTGCTGTGCAACTTTCGGTCCAATCGGAAGGCGGCTGGTTGTGCCTTGCAACGCGAAGGAGTCGGCCGATTCAATCAACCGCGGCCCATTCGCCGGTCAGAATGCCCAGCGCATAGCCGCCGTCGGGGACCGAGCGGGAAATCGGAGCCAGTCGGAGCGGTTCGCGGGATCGGGCGGGGAGCGAACCGGCTCGGCACGCAAGGGAAAGACGCGGAGTGGAAGGCAACTTCGGATTGTGGCGTGGGCTGAGCGGTCGCGATTTCGCGGCGGGGGTGAGGTGAGGGGCAGCTAAAGGGGACAGGTCGGACAGGTCCAATTCTAGAGAATTGGACCTGTCCGACCTGTCCCCTTTGTGCGCCGCCCTTTGTGCGCCGTGAAAAGGCGTGCGTTCTCAGCGGGTGAAATTCCCGCCCGGCAAAAGTCGCTCCAGCCGGTAGCAATCGGAGCGGCAGTGGAGGTAACGAAACTGCCGAAGCCTTCGGATGCAAAGGGTCGCCTCGGGCGACTCCGCGAACAGGCAGGCCATAACGCGAGTGAACACCGAGCAGGCCTTGAAACGGTCAATGTGGGAGCCGATCCGGCAAAGGCAAGGGGAAGGCCGCCGCTGCTGAGACGAGATGAGCGAAGCATCTCAGCGGTCCCACCGGGGTATTGGTGATGGCATGTCCCGCATCCCTGTGCGGGCGGGTACGCCGCAGCCGCGGGCAAAGTGCGTACCGTCCAACGCCGCGCCGCGATTTCGAATAAAATGCTCCGCTGGCCTGTTCGTTGCAGCACCGCTGCGGGCGCGACGAAAGAGATCCTCGAACCTAAAAGGAAATGCGCTATGTACCACCATGTCAAGAAGCTGATGTACACCGTGCGCGTCGACGAGCCCGATCCGGTCTTCGGAAACATGCTGCTCGAGCAGTTCGGCGGGGCGAACGGTGAACTGGCCGCGGCCATGCAGTATTCCATTCAGGGAATCAACTGCGAAGACCCCGCTCGAAAAGACCTGCTGATGGATATCGGCACCGAGGAGCTGAGCCATCTGGAAGTTATCGGCACGCTGGCGAGGCTGCACCTGAAGCCGATGAAGCAAGTGGCGAACGCGGCGCAAGCCGACCCGCTGATTGCAATTGCGGGCGGGGGCGGCGTGGCGCTTTGCAACTCGATGGGCAACTCCTGGACGGCCGACTATCTGAAAATCACAGGCGAACTCGACGTCGATCTGCGCAGCAATATCGCCGCCGAGGCCCGCGCCAAGATCGTTTATGAGCGCCTCATCGACCACTGTGATGACGCCGGCACCAAAGAAGCTCTGCAGTTTTTGATGACCCGCGAGATTACTCACATGAAAGCATTCATGGCGGCGCTGGAAAGCATGGGCAAACACCCGCTTTCCATCGGCAAAATCCCGCCCACGGCCGGGCTGGTCGATCAATACTTCAACGATTCCACCGGCGAAGGCGACTTCGGCGAGCGAGATTCGACCGGGCCATGGAACCAGAGCGACGGCTGGAAGATCGTCGAAGCTCCTGCCTTTAAGCGACTGGCGCAATCGTAAACTATTCCGCTCGGAAAGTGGGGAAACCAACCGGGACGCCGGTCCAACTGCCGGCGCCGGAAGATCATGAAGCCGAACCAAAGCGCAAACAATGCCACGTTGACCGCGACCGCGCCGATCGCCGCCGGCAGCACGCTGCCCGTGACCCGCACCAGCACCACGAACAGATTGCAACACATTCCGACGCCGAACGGAATCATCGCCCACAGCAGGATGCGGCTGGTGAACTGGTGAAACCTCTCCGTGGCTTCGCCCTGCTCAACGTACCGATGGTACGTCGCCGGCATCATGAGCATCAGCATGCTCATGCTCAACAGCGCCAGGCCGACAAAAAACACCCCTTTCGACGGCAGCGGCAAATCGGCAAATCCCTTCGAGAACGTCGCGCCGCCCTGAAACCCGATTAAGACCTGGATGCCGGGCAAGACCATCTGCCCCTGTGTTTGCCACCAGCTTTAGCTGGTGGGTAGCAGCCGTAATCAGCCAATCTTTGAGCCGGCGTTAGCCGGGCTTGTGGATGGCCGGCGGGTCTGATCCACGGGCTGAAGCCACGAGATAGAAGCCCGGCTGAAGCCGGCTCAAAGACTGTGTAGTTTTAACCGCAAACCACCCGCTAAAGCTGGTGGCAAACACGCCAGCGATGGGGAACCAACACCCGTGCGCACCGCAGCATAACGCGGGCTTTGCGCTCGCTGGTCCCGCCCTACCGTGCGTTCCACCCGCATCCCTCATCCGCTATGCTATGAACCATCAGGAGACCGCCCATGCCCGAACCTTGGTACCAAGTCGACGACGACCGGCGAATTCCGTCGCCCGCGCTGTTGATCTACCGCGAGCGCGTCGAAGAGAACGTGCGGCGGACGATCGCCATTGCCGGAGGCACCGAGCGGCTGCGGACGCACGTCAAAACCCACAAGATGGCCGAGATGGTCGCCTTGCAGTTGGCGGCCGGAATCGACAAGTTCAAATGCGCCACCATCGCCGAAGCCGAAATGCTGGCCCGTGCCGGCGCACGCGACGTGCTGCTGGCCTATCCGATCGTGGGGCCGAACGTCGAGCGGCTGGCAAAGCTTGCCGGCACGTTTCCCGACACCCGTTTCGCGACGCTGGCCGACGACGCCGAAGCCCTGCGCGAGCTTTCTGCGGAGTTCGCCCGGCAACCGCGGCCGATGGAGATTCTGCTCGACATCGACAATGGCATGCACCGCTCAGGCGTGGCGCCGGCGGCCGCCGCGCAGTTATATCGGCTGCTGGCCGATCTGCCGGGCGTGCGTCCCGGCGGTCTGCACGTGTACGACGGCCACATTCGCGACGCAGACCCTGTGGAACGTACGGCCCACGCGCAACGCGAATTCGCCGCGGTCGATGAACTGCGATACAAGCTTGCGGCGGCGGGGCTGCCGGTGCCGCGGGTTGTGGCGGGCGGCACGATCACTTTCCCGATCCACGCCCGGCGGAGCGATCTGGAGTGCAGTCCCGGCACGTGCGTGTTCTGGGACGCGGGCTACGGAACGAAGTTCCCGGATATTGACTTTTTGCACGCGGCACTGCTGCTCACGCGCGTGGTGAGCAAGCCCACCGCCGACCGACTTTGTCTCGATCTCGGCTACAAGGCGGTGTCGCCCGACAATCCGCAGCCGCGAGTTATCTTGCTCGATGTGCCCGATGCCGTGCCGGTCGTCCATAGCGAGGAGCACCTGACGGTGGAAACCGGCCGGGCAGGAGAGTTCAAGGTCGGCGACTGTCTCTACGGCGTGCCCTATCATGTTTGCCCGACTGTGGCCTTGCACCGCGAGGCGTTGGTCGTCGAGGGCGGCCGCGTCGTCAACCGCTGGCCGGTGGTGGCGCGCGATCGAGCGTTGACGATTTGACTTGGTGCTCTGTCAGTCGTCGATTGATGGATGGCGCTCCGCCGGAACGGTCGGCCGGCTACTTCTTGCCGAGCGTCCGTTCCAGCGCGGCGACGTTGGCGCGGACGCCTTCCAAGTTCGGGTTCAAGGCCAGCGCGCGGCGAAAACTTTCCAGCGCCAGACGCGGCCGGCCCGATTGCAAATAGCACTGGCCGATGCCCGACGCCGCTCCGAAATGATAGGGGTTGATCTCCAGCGCCTGGTTGCAGTCGGCGATCGATTCGGCATAGTTGCCGAGCCCGTACCAGGCAATGGCCCGCTGGTTCCAGGCCTCGGCAAAGTCGGGGGCCTCGTGAATCAGCGAGGTGGCACGGGCAATCGCCTCGTGGTAGCGGCGGCCCGTGTTGGCGCCCAGGATAAGCTGAAGCTGACGGCGTTGGTCGTCGTTGCCGGCGCGGCACCAGATGCTCCGCAGGGCTTCCTCGGCGGCGAGGCGGACACCGCGGTCTTCGTCCTGCAAGGCGCGGCCCAGCGCATGGTTGGAGCTGTAGCCGGCCAGGTGCCCCAGCACGAGCACGGCCGCGCGGCGCGTGACGCGCGAACCCCGCTCGGCCAGTGCTTCCAGCGTTCCGACCGTGTAGGCCCGCGAAACCTGGGCCACCAGCGCGCTGGCCTGTTGCGAAACTTGATACTCGTGGTAAAGGACTTCCAAGAGCGAAAGTCGCAAATTTTGATCACTCATGGCCCGTCAACTCCGCGAAACCCACTTCTGTCCCTTCCTGCCAGTGTAATCCGACGCCGCTCGTTCACCAGTCGGAAAAAACGCCCGCCAGCCCTGTGGGTTCCGCGTGAAATACGCTACAAACAGCAAGGCGAACGGGGCATCGAACCGTCGCCGCTCGGCTTTCTTTGGCAAGGGTCTGGTGCATGGCGACGAACGGCGGTGCGGGCGAGGAAATCAAATGCCGCCTCTGCGGCGGCAGCGTGCGGCCGGCGCTGGCCGACGCCGCCGACTCGCTCACCGGCGATCGCTTTTCGATCGCTCGGTGTTCGCAATGCGGCGTGGGGCAGACGGTGCCCTCGCCCGACGACCTGGGCCGTTTCTACCGGTCGTATCATGGCAACCGGCACGGCATCACGGCGGGCTATCGCGTTTGGCGGCGGCTGCGGCTGCTCAAACGCGTTGCCGGCGGCGGCAAACGGCTGCTCGACGTCGGCTGCGGCGACGGCGGCTTTCTGCGCGCGGCCCAGCGGCGCGGCTGGCAGGTGAGCGGCACGGAACTGGAACCCCGGCAGGCGCGATCGTTCGGTCTCGACGTGCGCGCCGAGATCGACGACTTCCGCGCGAGCGAGAGATTCGACTGCGTCACGTTCTGGCACAGCCTGGAACATTTGCGGCGTCCGCACGAGGCCTTGCGGCAGGCGCGCGAGCGGTTGCAGCCCGGCGGAGTGTTGTTGGTTTCCGTGCCCGATGCGGACGGCTGGCAGGCCCGCCTCTTCGGCCGCCATTGGCTGCACCTCGATGTGCCGCGGCACCTGTTCCACTTCAATCGACCATCGCTCGCCCGGCTGTTGGAGTCGACGGGCTTCGTGCTCGTCGGGCATTGGCATCATGAAATCGAATACGACCTCATCGGTTGGTCGCAAAGCGCGCTGAACCTCGTCGCCGCGGAACCGAACATTTTTCTGCAGTCCCTGATTCGCAGGCCCGTGCGGGCCGGCCGAACCGCGCGTGCGACGCACCTCGCGCTGGGGGCGGTTTTGTCGGGGGCCGCACTTCCGCTGGTGGCGGTCAGCAGTTGCCTGGGGCGGGGCGGCACGCTCATCGTGGCCGCGAAGCCCGTGGCTTCCGCGCCCGCCGCCGGTACAATGGAACCGGAAACATCGTAGCATCGCTTGGCCGCAGAGCGTATTCTGAAGGCCGCGGTGGTAGAGGCCAAGCTCTGCCCCAGCCACCGCCATCCATCAATCGACGACTGACAGAGCACTAGAACCAGTTCGCGCCGACCCAACGCAAGGTGCGGCGGACATTGCCCGCCGCGGGTTGCACCTGAACCCTGAACCCTGAACCCTGAACCCTTTGATGGTGGGCCGGCGCTCGCAAGCTCGCTGGTCTCACCCTACCAAGACTGATAACCCATGCCAACCAATCCCCAGCGCTCTTTCTGCGGCCGCACGCGCCGAGAGTTTCTTTGGCAAACCGGCGCGGGCTTCACGTCGGTGGCCCTGGCCGGGTTGCTTTCGCGGGACGGGTTCTTTGGCCCTTCGCCGGCGGAGGCTGCCGAGTCGTCGCCGCACGCGGACCCCTTGGCCCCCAAGCCGCCGCATTTTGCGCCCAAGGCCACCAGCGTTATCTTTCTCTTCATGTATGGCGGGCCGAGCCACGTCGATACCTTCGATTATAAGCCCGAACTGTTCAAGCTCGACGGCAAAACCATTCCGGTCAAAACCAAGGGCCGCGGCGGCGAGAAGAACGAAGGCCGCGTGGTCGGGCCCAAGTGGAGCTTCAAGCAATACGGCCAGTCGGGCCAGTGGGTCTCCGAGTTGTTCCCGCACCTGGCCGACTGCGTCGACAAGATCGCCTTTCTCAAGTCGATGCAGGCCGATTCGCCGATCCACGGGTCGGCCATGCTGCAAATGAATTCGGGCAAAATCCTCAGCGGCAGTCCGGCCCTGGGATCGTGGATCAACTACGGGCTGGGAACCGTGAACGAGAACCTGCCGGGCTTCGTGGTGATGCTCGATCCCAGCGGCGGGCCGATCAGCGGCGCCAAGAACTGGTCGAGCGGCTATATGCCGGCCACCTATCAGGGAACCGTGCTGCGCTCCAAGGGCGCGCCGATTCTCGATCTCGACTCACCCCAAGGCATGACGAGGCCGCTCGAGCGGCGCCTGCTCGACGCCCTGCGCGTCGAGAACGAAGCGCACCTTGCCGCGCGGGCCGGCAACACCGACCTGGCCGCGCGCATCGCCAGCTACGAGTTGGCTTACAAGATGCAGCGGCACGCGCCCGAGGCCGTCGACCTGGGCCAGGAAACGGAAGCCACCCACAAGCTTTACGGTCTCGACAACCCGCGCACGCTCGACTTCGGCCGACGCTGCCTGTTGGCCCGGCGGTTGGTGGAGCGCGGCGTGCGCTTCATCCAACTCTACTCCGGCGGCAACCACAGCGACTTCAATTGGGACGCCCACGGCGATCTGGTAAAGAACCACGAGTTTCACGCCGGCAACACCGACCGGCCGATCGCCGGGCTGATCCACGATCTGGAACAACGCGGCCTGCTGGAAAGCACGCTGCTGGTGTGGGGCGGCGAATTCGGACGCCAGCCCACCGCCGAATACGCCGAGGGAACGGGCCGCGACCACAATGCCTACGGATTCACGATGTGGATGGCGGGCGGCGGCGTCCGCGGCGGCCAGAGCGTGGGCGCCACCGACGAGCTCGGCTCGGCCGCCGTCGAAAGCCCGTTCCACGTGAAGCACCTGCACGCCACCATCTTGCACCAGATGGGAATCGATCCGAACCGTCTCTCCTATTTCCACGGAGGGCTCGATCAGAAGCTGGTCGGCGTCGAGCACGTCGAACCGGTCCGGCAGGTGATCTGACCGCAGCGTCCGGAAGCCCCGCCGACTGGATGAGCGGGCTATATACAAGATGTCATCCGATGAGCTTGGCAGGTTGGCCGGAGAAACAGGCGAGCGGCTCGTCGCCGACTTGGCGCGGGCTGAATTGCTCTCTGCCGGCTGGACCGACTGTGACGTTGGCTATGCCTTGCTCTCACGGGCGATGGACCGCTGCCTGGCGCGGCTGGCGGCGACGGAATGTTGGGGCAAGCGGAATCAGCTCCCCTCCGGCGAGCTGTGGACCGCGGCAGGGGCGTGGCTCGACGTAAGCTGGCTGCAGCACCAGGCGCGCATCAAGCCGCGCGGCTATGCGGGCGACTTTGAAATGTTCGACCGCTTCTGGCGGCGCGCGTGCTGCGAGCATCCGCTCGGTCGCCTGTTCGACCGTTATTTTCAGTGCCAGGCCGCCGTGGAAGCGGTGCGCGGCCGCACCGAACAGCTTGCCGCCTCGCTCGTCGAACGCGGTCTGGCCGCGGATCCACAAAGGTTGTTTCACGTCGCCAGCGTCGGCTGCGGGCCGGCGATTGAGCTGGCCCTGGCCGCGCAGGCGCTCGCCGGGCGCAGCGGCGCCCCGCTCAAATACACGTTGCTCGATCTCGACGAAGCCGCGCTGGTGCATGCTCAACAGCGGCTTTCGCCGTGGCTCGCGGCCGAGCAAATCGTCGTCGCGCGAGAGAATCTTTACCGGCTGGCCGACAGGCCGCGGGCGGCCGTCCTCCTGGACGGCGTCGACTTTGTCTGCTGCTCGGGCCTGTTCGATTATTTGCCCGACGACGCCGCGCAAAAGTTGCTGCGTTTCTTCTGGGAGCGGTTGAGGCCGGGCGGAATGTTGACCGTCGGCAACTTCGCGCCCCACAATCCGACACGGGCTTACATGGAATGGATCGGCAACTGGTATCTGCTCTACCGCACGTCGGGCGATCTCGCCCGGTTGGCGAAGGCGGGCGGCATTCCCGAAACGAGCTTCACCATTGGCACCGAGCGGCTGGGAATCGACCTGTTTCTGGAGGCTGTGAAAGCATAGTGCTCTGTCATTCGTCGATTGATGGATGCAGCGGTAGGGTGGGACTGGCGTGCGCAAAAACTCGCGGCCGACGAGCGTGTACTGACGCCAGTTTTGTTCCGACCGGATGCCGCCCGCTTGCCGGGCGGAGGTGTACGTTCTCACCCGAGCGCAGGCGACACGTTTGTCGCGTCCAACGAGGTGCGCGGCCAATCCTCTGTACGCAATCCCGGCGCGCCGGGATGCCGTTCCGCCGAATTGAGCGATTCGGTCTTTGAGCACTTTGAGCGCAGGCTGCACGGATCGGCTGGCGCGTGCAGGCAAAAGCGCCGCGCGCGGCGCGCTGCTTAACAAAAGCGCCGCGCGCGCGGCGCTTTTGTTTGGGCGCCGTCGCGGAAACGGGTGCGGCGTCGCCGGCGTGATCGCCGTAAATACTTTCGCTGATTAGAGTTGCGACGTTAGCTCCGCTGCGTGCCGCGCGGCGAACGCGATCGGACTCCGCAGGAACCGCGCCGGGCGGGTCACGGGACCACTTCCGTTTTCGCATTTCGCCTTCTTTCGGCCAGGCTCGTTGTCTCGTAGACTTGCGCCCATCCCAAAAGGCACCTGAGAGCACCTTGGCAATGGCCGATTTCGATAGCGCGTGGAAAGAAACGCTCGACACCTTGTTCGAGCCGTTACGTCTATAACTACCGGCTGTTCGATCGCTATAATCAAAAGGTGGCGAGCTTCGCGATCCTGGGCGACGACCGGCCGGCGTGGCGGCCCGACCGGTTCGGCTATGAGTTGTGGGGCACGGAGGTCGGCATCCGGTTTCCG
>DATLUO010000180.1 GCA_035533075.1 Pirellulales bacterium
GATTTCGATGATCGCCGCGGGAACGACACCCTCTTCCCAGGTTCGAAAGGAACGGCGACGGTGCTTGCCGCGGACGCCCTTGCTGACCATCACGTCTGGACCGCGATTCTTGGCGGGACTCCTCTCTTCGTAGTAAAGAAGCATGTTCGCCGCCACGTACACGTCGTCGCGCGACCGGAACCAGTACGACAGCGCCCCGTAAAGGTATTTGATCGCGATAAAATGAAAATCGGTTTCGCCCATCGGTAGCCCATCGGAGTCGGGATAAAGTGGGTCGCGGGCGGTGCCCGGCAACGGTCGGACCAAAAGCGACATGGTTTTGCTACCTCAAGCGGCTGGACCCTTTTTGGCATTGTACCACGGTTTAGGCAATCAGCGGGAGACTCTTCCGGACAAAGCCGTACAAGCGCAGGGCGAGAAATCGGAACGCAGCTCGTTTCGCGCTGGGGCCGTACGGCGCGTCCTTGGGGCGACGAAACGCGACAGGACGGGTCGTGCCTGGCATCTTTCTGGCCAAGAGATTCGACGCAGGAATATCTGTTGTCCGCCACATGGCGGTGAGTAAGCAATGTGCCGCGTGCCCGGGTTTTCAACGAGCCGGACCTTGCAAAGCTATGCGGCAATCCGTAATCTGGGGGGCGGAAGAAGGTAGTCGCAATCGCAGGTGCCATGTGGACTCGGCGGCCAGGCAATTCGACGTGTTGGCAGCGACGGCGTCGTTCGACGATGTCAATGCACTCTGCCGCGCCTTCGCCGAAGAAGAGGCGGCGCCCTCGCAACGGCCGATCGAAACCTACTTGCGGCGCGTGCCCGACGGCGCGCAACCGACCTTGCTGCGCAACCTGCTCGATTTGGACATTCGGCGCCGTCGCGCCGCGGGCCAGTCGCCGCGGGCCGATGAATATCTCGTCCGACTGCCGGAATTCGCCGACGTCATCCGTCAAGCATTCTTGGACGCCGGCTCGCTTTCGGGCGGCACAAGGTCGCTCGCCGCAGGACTGGCCACTACCTGGGACGCGCCCCAAGCGGCGCCCGACTTGGCGGCCAGGCGGCTGGGCGAGTATGAGCTGCTCCGCGAACTGGGCCGCGGGGGCATGGGCACGGTGTATGAGGCCCTTCACGTGCGTCGGGGTGACCGCGTGGCGCTGAAGACGCTCCCGGCCGTGGATGGCTCGCGGCTGCACCGCTTCAAGCGCGAGTTTCGCGCGCTGGCCGACGTCAACCATCCGAACCTGATCGGCCTGGGCACGCTGGAAGCCGACGGCTGCCATTGGTTCTTTACGATGGATTTGATCGAGGGGACGGATTTTCTCAGCTATGTGCGGCCGAGGCCTGTAGGGAACGCCCTCCGTGGCGTTTCGCCTGCCGGCACCTCCGCTTCGACAGCCCACCCGCACGGCGTTGGCGAAAACGCCTTGGCGGCGCAGCGGAACGCCACGGAGGGCGCTTCCTACAGACCGACGGCGCAGGGAGTGGCGGAGCTCGATGTTGACCGCTTGCGAGCGGCACTGGCGCAGCTTGTGGCGGCGGTCATGGCGCTGCACGGCCAGCATATCATCCATCGCGACCTCAAGCCGTCGAATGTGATGGTCACGCACGACGGCCGCGTGGTGGCGCTCGATTTCGGTCTCGTGATGGAATCGAAGGCCAATGGGGGCATGACGACCGCCGGCCGCATTGAAGGAACTCCTCGCTATATGCCGCCGGAGCAGGCGGCGGGCGAAAGCGTGACGGCGGCGGCCGATTGGTACGCGGTGGGCGTGATGCTCTACGAGGCGTTGGCCGGCCGGCCGCCGTTTGAGGGACCGGTACTTAAGCTGTTGCAGGACAAACAACGCTTCGATGCGCCACCGTTGCCGGCCAACGCCGGTTTTCCGGAAGACCTGGCGCAGCTCGCCATGCGGCTTTTGGCCCGCGACCCCATGGCGCGGCCCGACGCCAGAGAGATCGCCAAGGCGATTTCCTTGCAAACCTCGGTGACGACCGTGACCCATTCCTCGCGATCGAACTTGGTGGGCCGCTCGGCCCAACTGCACGCGCTGGCCGAGGCACACCAGTCCGTCGCCGCCAAACATCAGCCGCTGACGGTCTTTATCCGCGGCCGCTCCGGCGAAGGGAAGACTTCGTTGGCGGAACACTTTTTGGAAGGCCTGCGCAGTGGCGCGGCGCGGCCCACGGTTCTCTCCGGCCGCTGTTACGATCGCGAGTCGGTGCCCTTCAAGGCGCTCGACAGCTTGATCGACGCTTTGTGCGGGCATCTCAGGTCGCTCGACAAGACCGAAGCCGCCTTGATGTTGCCCGACGATGTCGGACTGCTGGCGCAGCTCTTTCCCGTACTGGAGCGGGTGGAGGTGGTGGCGCAGGCGCCGCGGCCGCGGACCGTTGAGCTGGACGAGCAGCAAGTCCGCACGCGGGCCTTCGCCGCGCTGCGACAGTTGCTGGCCAAGCTCAGCAGTCGTCGGCCGATCGTGATGTTCGCCGACGACCTGCAATGGGGCGACGCGGGCAGCGCCGAGGCGCTGTTTGCCGTCTTGCGGCCGCCCGAGGCGCCAGCGGTGCTGTTTCTAGGCAGCTTTCGCAGCGACGAATGGGAGCAAAGCCCCTTCCGGCTGGAATGGGAGAGCGTGCAGAAGAAGCACGGCGCCACGATCGACCATCGCGACGTGAGCGTCTCGCCGCTGTCGGACGACGAGTGTCGGGAATTGGTGGTTTCGCTGCTGGGGCGCGACAACGACGTGATTCGACGTCGGGCTGCGGAGATTCACGCGGAAACCGGCGGCAACCCGTTCCTCTTGATCGAGTTGGTGAGCTGTTTCGATCCCGAAAGCGACTCGTTCCGTCCGGTGCCGATGCACGAGGCGGTGCGTCAAAAGCTGTCGCGGCTGCCGGCTGGAGCGGAGACGCTGCTCGACGTGGTGTCGATATCGGGCCAGGCCTTGCCGTTGGCCGAGGTGTCGAAGACGGCGGGCTACGATGTGCCTGCATTGGCCACGATCACTCACATGCGCACGGAGCGGCTGCTTCGTCTGATCGGCAGTCCCGACGAACCGCTGGTCGACACCTATCACGACCGGATTCGCGAGACCGTGCTCGGCCAATTGGAGTCGGACAAGCGGCGAGGACTTCACCTCTCGCTGGCCCGCGTGATTGAGGCCGGCGAGGCGCCAAGCGAGCTAGCGGCGTCGATTGAGCGAGGCGACGAGGCCAGAACTGAAAAGAGCTTCGCCCGCATTTATGATCTCGCCTATCACTTCGACGCCGCGGGCGCCCAGCGGCAGGCGCTGGCCTATGGTTTGCTGGCGGCCGAACAAGCGCGGCGTCAGTTTGCACCCGAAGTCGCTGCCCAAAAGTATGCGATCGCCGAGCGAAACGCCGAATCGAGCGCCGCGGCCACGCGGTTCCGCATCGCCGAGGGTTACGGCGATTCACTGATGCTTTTGGGTCGATACGCAGACGCCGCGGCGAAGTTCGAGGCGGGAACGGCCTGGGCACAAGACGACCACCAACGGGCGCGCATCGAGGGCCTCCAAAGTGAGCTGGCTTGGAAGGGCGGCAAGATCGACGACAGCGTTCGTTTCGGCGAGTCGTCGCTGCGCCGCTTGGGGAACTGGGTCCCGAAAACGTTGCCGACATTGCTCCTCGCCTTGCTGAGAGAAGGGGCGATCCAAGCGGTACACACGTGCCTTCCGGGGCGCCTGCACCGTCAACAAACGAATCGTGACTTTGACCTAACCATAAAAGTGCTTGATGGTTTGACGCACGCCTACATCTTTCAAAGCACGACGAAGCTTTTGTGGAGCCATTTGGCAACGATGAACCGCGTCGAGCGAGTGCCGCCGACGCCCCAGATGGCGTCTTGTTATGGCACGCACGCCGTTTTCACGGCCATGCTCGGTTGGCAGAGCCGCTCGGCCCGCTATGGCGCACGGGGGTTGGCAGCGGCCGAGCAATTCAACGACCTTTTGGTACGCGGGAAGACCTACAACTACTTCGGCGTCGGCGATTACGCCTCATCGCGATACGAGCAGGGGATCGAACACTTGGCGAAGGCCGTCGCCGCCTTCGAGCGGGCCGGCGACTACTGGGAGTTGCACATCGCCCGTTTCCACCGAGGTTGCTGCTATTTCGGTCTGGGCGACCTCGGGCAGGCGGTCGCGGAGGCGCGCTGGGTGTTTGAGTCGAGTGCCCGCATCGGCGACTCGCGCCCAATGTGTTCCAGTTGGCTCTGGGCACGGGCCACGCAGGAGAACCTTCCGTTTGAGGATCTGAGGAGTTGCTTTCCCTCTCGCCCGGACGACGTGATGTCGACCGTTCACGGCATCATGGCGGAAGGCTTATGGCACTCGTTCCATAACCGCACGCAAGAATCGCTCGAGGCCTTCGAGCGGGCGGCCGATATGGTGCGGAAAAGCTTATGCGTGAATTCCCATACGATTCTCGTCGTGCCCATGCTGGCCTTCGCCTTGCGGCGTCGCGCCGAGGCTGTCGCGCCGACTGACGCGCGACAGGCGAGTGTGCTGCGTCGGCGCGCCTTACGCGCGGCAAAATGGGCGGTGCGGCTGACGCGAATCTTCCCCGCCGCGTATCCACTTGCCCTGCGCGAGCTGGCTCTCGCGCTGGCCGCGCGCGGGCGGCCGCGCAAGGCGCTGCGTGTTGCGGAAAAAAGCTGCTCGGTCGCCCAGCGGCAAAAAGCGAAATATGAATATGCGCAAAGCTTGCTCGTGCGTGGCAACCTGGCTACGCAGCTCGGCCACGCGGATGGTCCGCAACTCGTGGCCGAAGCGCAATCGCAGTTGGATGCGATCGAGAAAACCGTTGCTGGGGGCGGCACGCCGGCGGCTGATTCGCACGAACACCGGGCCTGAGGACCCTCGAACCCTGCCATGCATCGCTTCATTACCCCCATCGCCGCGCTCGCCATCGTCGGCATGCTCTACTATCTCAGCCAGCCGCCGAAACTGCGCGAGGCCGAAGCCGCCGCTTTGGCCGGCCGGTTTGCCTTCGAAAAACGGCCGCTCGCGGAACCGCCGGGCTATGAACAAAAGACCGTGCGACAGGTGCATCCCAGCCTAGAGCATCTCTCGGGGCAAATCTCTTTTGTCGGCGCAGCGGCGGCGCTGGGCGATCTGGACGGCGACGGCCTGGCCAACGACCTGCTGCTGGTCGATCCGCGAATCGACCAAGTGATCGTGGCGCCCGTTCCCGGCACAGGCGAGCGCTATTCGCCGTTCGCGCTGCACCCCTCTCCCTTGGCCTATGATGTGACGACGACCGCGCCCATGGGCACCGTCATCGGCGATTTCAACGAGGACGGATCGGCCGACGTGTTGACGTATTACTGGGGCCGCTCGCCGGTCATGTTCCTGCGCAGGACGGACGGCGGCGATGGCGCTGCCGTACCTTCCGCAACGGCGTTTGATCCTGTCGAGCTGGTCGACCCGGTCCAGCGATGGTACACCAGCACCTGCACGCAGGCCGACCTCGACGGCGACGGACACGTCGACCTCGTCTTAGGCAACTACTTCGCCGACCATGCGCGTATTCTCGACGCCCGCGGCGACGGTCAGGAAGAGATGCCCGACTCCTTCTCCCGAGCGTTCAATGGCGGCCGCAACCGCCTGTTGCTTTCTCAGCTCGGCCGGCGCCTGATCGGTGCTGCCCTCTTTCGCGAAGCGGACGACGTACTGGCGCACGATGTGGCTTGTGGCTGGACGTTCGCTCAGGCGGCCGTCGATCTCGACGGCGACTTGCTGCCGGAAATCTACTTTGTGCAAGACTGGGGCCCTGACCGCTTGCTTCACAACCGGTCGGAACCGGGTCGGCTGCGATTCGAGTTGCTGGCAGGCGAGCGAACGGCGACCATACCCATGTCGAAGGTGCTCGGCTGCGACACCTTCAACGGCATGGGCATCGACTGCGGCGACCTCAACGGCGACGGTTGGCCCGATCTCTTTGTCAGCAACATCACTTCGGCCTATGGCTTGCACGAAAGCAACTTTTTGTTTCTTAGCACGGGCGAAATCGACCGCATGCGGGCCGGAATCGCACCGTACCGCGACGTCAGCGAGCCCTGGGGCATCGCCCGCAGCGGCTGGTCGTGGGAAGCCAAGCTGGCCGATTTCGACAACGACGGCACGCTGGAAGCCATCCAGGCCACTGGATTCTTGAAGGGAGCCGCCGACCGCTTCGCCGACTATCAGGAGACGGCCGTTGCCAATGATCGCATGATTCGCGATCCGCACGTCTGGCCCCACATGCAGCCGGGCGACAACGTGGCGGGCGACGACACAAATCCCTTCTTCGTCCGCGCCGCCGACGGTCGCTATTACGACGTCGGCCCGCACATCGGATTCGACCAACCGCTGAACAGCCGCGGCATCGCCATCGCCGACGTCGATGGCGACGGACTGCTCGACTTGGTGCTGGCGAATCAATGGCGAGCGTCGTACTTTTTCCGCAACACGGCGCCAAACGCAGGCCAATTTTTGGGCCTTTGCCTGCGGTTGCCGCTGGGCGCCGGACCGAGCCGCCCATTCGCGGTCCACGAAGGTCATCCCAGTGCCATGGGCGGCCCGACGCGACCCGCCCTCGGCGCCTCGGCCAGCGTGCAATTACCCGACGGTCGCAAGCTGGCGGCGCAGGTGGACGGTGGCAACGGCCATTCAGGCAAGCGCTCGCCGGATGTCCATTTCGGGCTGGGCCGCATCGAGGCTCCGCAGAAGCTGCGCGTCGAACTGCGCTGGCGCGATTCGGCCGGCGAAGTACAGGAAGCCACGTTACGCCTGTCGCCCGGTTGGCACACCGTCATTCTCGGCAAGCCCCAGGTCGAGGACAACGCAACATGAATGAAAAACCGTACTACTCCGCCGACCATTTGGCCGCGCTGCAGCGCTTCGCGCTGGCGATTACGGCCCTCACCATTCTAGGTCACGCGGTGCTGGGCTTTGAGCAGTCGTACGTGCAACCGCTGGTGGCGTTGGCGACGGCCTACTCTGTTCAGATCCTGCTGGAAGCGATCGACGCCTGGGCGCGGGGCCGGCGGCCGCGGTTCGCCGGTTCATTCAGCCGGCTGGTGGAGTTTCTGCTGCCGGCGCACATCACCGCGCTGGCGGTGGCGATGCTGCTCTACTTCAACGACCGCCTGTGGCTGGTCGCCTTTGCCGCAGCCGCTTCCATCGCGTCGAAGCACGTCTTCCGCGCGCCGGTCGGAAACGGCAGCCGGCACTTCTTCAATCCGTCGAACTTTGGCATTGCCGCGACGCTGCTGCTCTTCCCGCACGACGTGGGGTTGGTCATGCCATGGCAGTTCAGCACCAACCTCTCGGGCGCCCTCGATTGGGCATTGCCGGCCGCCATCTTCGCGCTGGGCAGCTACATCAACGGCCGCTTCACTCGCCGCTTACCTCTGGTCATCTCCTGGCTGACGGTGTTCGCCACACAGGCAGTAGTGCGGGCGATCGTGTTCGGCACGCCCCTTCTCGCAGGGTTGGCGCCGATGACCGGCATTGCTTTCGTGCTCTTCACCTTCTATATGGCCCCCGATCCCGCAACGACGCCGCGGCAACCCGGACGGCAAGTTGTCTTTGGCGCGGCCGTGGCCGCCGTGTACGGCATGTTGGTCTCGCTGCACATCGCCTTCGGTCTGTTCTTCGCCTTGACCATCGTCTGTGCCGCCCGAGGACTGGGACTATGGGCGATCTCCCTCGCCCGGCCGCGGGCAACGTCGCTGGGCGACTCGAACGCCTTGGCGATCACGCGGCCGCGCTTCGAGTGAAAGATCGTGGCGGTCAGATTAGCCGGGCTGACGGGATGCTCCAGCACGTGCGGGGCCGGCCGGGGACGGGCCACGCTCGACGACTTCCTGGCGTTGCAGCCGCCCGAATGGTCCGAGATGAAGCGCTGCCGCGAGCGCGACGAGTGCCGCGAAAAGCTGCAGCAGCTCGGATTGGTCAAGGCGGACGCATCCCGGATTATGGACCGCGGCCGGACGTGACGGCTCCGCCGAGTTGACTTTCACCTGGGGCGATGTTAGCCTGCCCGTGTCTTCACTTACCGCCTTGAATTGGAGACAGGCGACGTAGTGCGAATTCCGTTTGGCCCTCAACGACTCCTGTTCACTTTCACTCATGGGAATGGATTTCAAGCAGGCCCTGGAGAAACGCTTCGGCGAGTTTTTCAGCCTTGTGGCCACCGACAAAGGCGACTGGACGGTCAAGGGATTCATCGACGTGTACAAGAACATCTACACCATCAGCGTGGACACGAAAGTCGTGTCGAAGATCGTTGAATTGATGATATTCCCGGTCATTTTGGATTTCGCCAGAGCAAACGATTTCAAAATCGTCCTGGCCACTCACCAGAACCATTATCCAGACGTGACTTTCATTGGACGTAAGAGGCACGAGAAGTTCGCGCTCGATCTGAAGAGCACTTATCGGCTGAGCCCCAATAAGGTCAACGGAATGACGCTGGGCGCGTTCACCGGATACTTTCGCAACCGTACATCTCGCAAGAACATCAGTTTCCCCTATTCCGAGTACGAGAAGCACTACATTCTTGGCGTCATCTATTCCAGGGCCGATCTCTTTAAGGCCACAAATGAGCTGGAAAAAGCGGGCTACAGTATCACCGCCGATGCTCGCAAAGCACTCGGGTTGTACATAGCTCAGCAGTCGCCCGACGCGCTTGAGACCCTCGCGGCCTTGCTCGGAAGCCCGGAAGATGATGACAAGCGGGACGAGTTAAAGGAGCTCGTCCAAGTTTGCCTGATCGACGAGAAGAAGCGATACAATCTCGAGCAATTGCCAGACATCATGTCGGTCGTTTGCGAGTTCGATTTTTTTGTGCGGGAGAAATGGAAGGTCGCGAGTGATAGACCAGGCAGCGGAAATACGAAAAACATTGGCTCGTCCACGGTCATTGACGAGCTGAGGAACGGCACTGGTGTCTTCACCAAGCAGCCTAACGGAGAAGCGGTTTTCAATGACTATTGGATGTTCTACTTGACCAAGGACATGGCCAAGGCGATCGACTCCACTCCTCCTTACAAGAATCTCAAGACGTACCTTGCCTATAAGGAAGCTGCCAAGTGACGCGCCAAGCATTCCCCAGGCGAGTCGAAACCATCCACGTGCCGCCGATAAAATGCCAGGGGATCAAAACGAAACTGGTTCCGTTCATCGCGACGAATATCCAATGGGATGGCCGCGGACGTTGGATTGAGCCGTTCTTAGGCAGCGGCGTTGTGGCGCTCAATCTGGGGCCGACAGAAGCCAGGTTGTCGGATACGAACCGGCATGTGATCGAACTGTATCGCGCGATACAGACGGGCCGCATCACGCACCTGACTGTCCGCGAATCGCTCAAGGAAATGGGCGAGTGTCTGAGTTCAAGTTTCGCGGTTTTCGCGAGGCAGTTTCGGTCAAATTGAAATCGGCCTCCATGCCAAAAACGGGTAAACCTGTGGTGCATCAAACATCCCAGGCAACCCGCGGCAAGGAGGCCGAACATGCAAGTTACTTCA
>DATLUO010000181.1 GCA_035533075.1 Pirellulales bacterium
TGCTGCTTCCCGGGTGGGACCGGCGTCTCGCCGGTACTATTTTTCAAGACCGGCGAGACGCCGGTCCCACCAAAACCCGAGCTTTTCAGCGTCGCTAAACATTCGCGGCGATTTCGTCCAGCACGCCGACATGCGGTGCAATCCGGTCGCGCTCCATCCGTTTGACCAGATCGTAAATGGCTCGGTTGAGCGGGCAGGGCCGGTCGGCGGCCAGCCCAATCAAATGCCCGTTGTAAGACTCAATTTCGGTACGGCCTGCCGGCAGGTCGGCGGACATGGAACAGTAGGTGCCGCGCAGCGTCGGATAAAAGGCCCAAGCCAGGGCTTGGGCCACCGACCGGCGCCGGAGGATGCGCTGCACCGTCGCCGGGTGAAACGGACCGATGCGGGCCAGCGGAATGCCGGCCCCATGCAGGATGGCGTAATTTTCGCGGAGCAGCGCGAAGAAAAGCCGCCGCGCTTTCGGCACCGACAGCAGCCGGCCATTGTCGATCCCGGCCGCGGCGGCCAGCGGACTGATCGCCGCGTTGTACATCAGCTTGGTGTACTTGTACGGCAAGATGTCCGCGACCAGCTCGACGCGGAACAGCGAATTGCCGCGCAAGCGCCGGATCGCTTCGGAACCGGCCGGATCGCCGCCCGCCCGGCGCGCCCCGAAATGCAACCGGCCGGCGCGGGTGATGCGCGTGTGGCTGCGGCCCGGATAACATTCCGAGACAAACGACGCGATCCCTTCCACCGCGGGCGGCTTTGTCTCCAGGGCCGGATCGAAACCGTTTTGGATTGGGATGAGATCGACCTCAACGGGCAGGCGATCGAGCACTACCGGATTGTGGAAGCACTTGGTGCAGAGCAAGACGGTCGCGCCGGGACGCGGCGACCAGTCGGCGAAGGGAAGGAACTCGGCCGGCCGCGGTGGGCGATGGTCCACCTGGACGCCGTGCGCCCGGCCCCAGGCGATCTTGTCGCCGTCCGCCTCGATGAAGACGACCCGGAGCCCGGCGGCCGCCAGCGCGTAACCGACAGCACAGCCGATCCCGCCGGCGCCCACCACGTAGACCGAGTGCATGGTCCTGCCGAGTATCTCGTTTGGCGCGGCCGATTTGGCCGCGTAGGTCTATTCTTAGGGAAACGGCAGTTCCCTGGCGGCAGGAAAGGCGTTGCTCCGGTTAGCCCATGTTCAGTGTTGCGCTCCGTAACTCCTTGGCCAGTAAGGGCTGATTTTTGGATTAGTCACTACAGCACCGTCGGTTTACCCGCAGGTGGCGTCGGGGGGCGAAGGATCGTGATGTTCAGGGCGGCCAGGACTTGGTGGGCGCGCGCACTGGCGGCGCTGACGCCGCAACGACGCTCGTCGTTCACCTTGAAGGTCACGTGCCGAATCGTTTCCACGGCCTGGAGCGCTTCGGCGGCCGAGAGAGCCACGTTGGCCTCCTGCAGACGCCGCTCCAGCAGTGTTTGCACGAGCAGCGCCAGGGCAGCGACGAAGATGTGCGCCCGCACCCGTGTTTCCAACTGATGGTAGATCGGCCGCATGGCCAGGATGTCTTTCAAATGGCGGAAGCCACGCTCCACCTCGGTCAATTGCTTGTACAGGGCCACCGCTGCCTGGGCGTCGAGGTTCTTCTCGCTGGTAGCAACCACGTACTTGCCTTCCAGACGCTTTTCGCGTTCGAGATGGACGGGATGGTCAAAGAAAACCAAGGCGCCGTCGCGGATTTCCCAGGCGTAATAGCGATAGCCCTGATGGGCCCGCAAGGCGCGTTCGGCAGCGGCGCCGATCTGGGCCGGATCGGTCAGTGTCCTCTTGGCCACGCGGGCTTGCAATTTCTCCAACTTGAGCCGCGTGCGATCCATGGCTTGCTGCCGTTTGCCTTGCTCGTACTGCCGGCGCTCGTCGGAATCGATGACGAACACGCGCTGGTCCGGCACGCCGCTGACGACTTCTTGCACGCGCGTGCGCGGCGGGTTGGTCTTCCGCTCGCGGGCCGTGATGCCCATGGGACAATCGACCCATGCCGATTCGTTGATCGTTTGCAGCCAGGCGTCGAGCTGGGCGTTGCGGCGGCGTTTCAAGCCGACCAGGTAGCCGTGGCCGTCGCGGCGGATCGCCTCCAGGTTGTCTTCGCTGACCATGCCGCGATCGCCCACGAAAAGGATGCGGGCAAACTGGAAACGCGTCATCAGGTCCTCGATCACGCTCTGCACTGCCGTCACGTCGAGCTGGTTGCCTTGCCAGACATGGTGGGCGATGGGCCAGCCCGCCACCATGACCAGGCCGACCACGACCTGCACGTTCTGCGGCTTGCCGTCACGGCTGTAACCGTGCTTGGCGAAATCCTTGGGCCCCGCCCCCTCGAAGTAGGTGCTGGTGATGTCGAACAGCACCAGCTCCGGCTGCAGGCTGAACAGGTCGCGCAGCCGCTGGTAAAGCCGCACTTCGATCTGGCTCTTGGCTGCGACCAGCTGATCGAGGGTGCGGTACCAGGCATCCAGTTGCTGATGATGCACCTTGACCCGACGCCGCCTGTGCCAGTGTGGCAGGAACCGCCGGCCCTGGCGATCACAGACAAAGTCGGTCTCCAGCCAGCGAGCCAGACCGTGCTCGCTGCTGGGGCGGATGAGTCGGTTGGCGATGAGCACGAAGGCCCGGTCGCTGAACGAGGGCCCCTTCTTGACCTTGCCGAGAAGTTCGTCGAACAACTGCCACAGCCCCAGCTGCTCGAAGAGGGCGCGGATGACGAGCACCGGCCCCCAGGTGGTGGCTTCGAGAACGTCGATGTCGCTGGCGCTTTTGCCAACGGGCTGAGGCTGCCCCAGGAGGAGGCGTTGCAATTGCGGCAGCAACGCGGTCAGGACGTCTTTGCGACCGAGATCGGCGATGGTGCGTTGCTTGACCTTGCCGTCCTCGCGGTAGGATTCGACGACCCGTACGTATTCGTTGACGGTGCCATTGGAGGAAGGAACTTTGACGGTTCGCAGGTACATGCCGGCAGAGTATCACGACCGACTTGGCGCAGTTCAAGGGCAAAACTGCAAGAAAATGCTAGCGCCTGACATTATTGTGTCACTACGGTTTTTGGCCCGGCTCGCCGAAAACCGCAGGAAACAGCAGAAAAACAGCAGGGCGGCAATTGGGAATCGCGAATCAACACTGAACATGGGTTAAAAACGGAAGAGCCGTGTTTTTCGCGTGAGCAGACGCATTCAGCGCATCGAGGATCCGTCCAATTTGGGCATCGAGATAGGAGATGTAGCGGTAGTATTCCGCGTTCATTTCCCGCACCTTTTCCGGGGGTCGGGGCCAGGGGAGAAGCTTCTGCCGATGTGGGTTTTGGGGTTGCCGCCCCTGGAGGAAGGCCCCGAGAACGACTATCGGTTGCTGGTCAATGAAGTGATGCGGCTGGCGCTGGAGCGGCAACTGTTCACCTTCGTGACAGCCGCTCCGGCGGTTCAGCCGAACGGCGTCAGCCAGCCGGTGGCCGGTACG